>UQXU01000005.1 GCA_900545085.1 uncultured Eubacteriales bacterium | reverse complement strand
AGTTGTCGTTTACCACCTACCCATTTTAACACCGGGGCAACCAATTTATTTTTCTTCATTATTCTAATCGCCCCTTTCTCTACACGTAATTATATATTTTTTATTATACAGGCAATGAAACTCAAATGCAACAGCCATATTATAATTTTAAAAAACAGTTCCCGCTATATTGTAGCTCACTTTTAGTATCTTTAAATCACTATTAAAATAAAACCCTCTATTCTCCCGAGCTTGGCGGGCGCCGTTTTATTTCCCGCTCTTCCATCTTAAAAAAACGTACAATATCCTATTGTGAATCGTTCCGGTCGTTTTTACAGCAGGCCCTCTCTAAACCTATTGTTGTCAAAGTGTCTCCCAGCTGAGTAAAAACAGCCGCCGCCATTTCAAGCTCATCGTCCGTCATATCTTTTGCTATGACATTAGCCAATATAGCCGTCTGAACAGATATTCCGCAAAGCGCCATACTTTCACCTCCGATATATACTATGCATCTCCATGTTATATGCGTGAAACAAAAGCGATCTGCTTTTCAGCAGACCGCCTAAATTAAAATCCTATGCTGCAATCTTATTTCTCAGAGAGATATTTATCTATAGCCGCAGCGGCTTCCTTGCCCGCGCCCATAGCCAGAATAACAGTCGCAGCGCCCGTGACAGCGTCGCCGCCTGCATATACGCCCTTCTTGGAAGATGCGCCGTGCTCATCTGCAACGATGCAGCCCTTGCGGTTTGTCTCAAGATCGGGAGTTGTGCTCTTGATAAGCGGGTTGGGAGTTGTACCTACGGATACTACAACCGCGTCTACATCCATGATGTACTCACTGCCCGGTATCTGTACGGGACGGCGTCTGCCGGATTCATCCGGCTCGCCCAGTTCCATCTTGATATTTTTCATTCCCTTTACCCAGCCCTTTTCGTCGCCGATTATCTCGAGCGGAGCTGTCAGCAGATGGAATTCGATACCCTCTTCTTTAGCATGATGTACTTCTTCGAGACGAGCGGGCATTTCTTCTTCGCCTCTTCTGTATACGATATATACATTCTCAGCGCCCATACGCTTAGCGCAGCGAGCCGCGTCCATGGCTACGTTGCCGCCGCCGATGATAGCTACGTTCTTGTATTTAATCATGGGAGTATCATATTCGGGGAATTTATACGCCTTCATGAGGTTTATACGTGTCAGATACTCGTTTGCGGAATACACGCCGTTCAGATTCTCACCGGGGATATGCATGAACACCGGGAGACCTGCGCCCGAGCCTACGAATACAGCTTCATAGCCCTGTTCGAACAGCTCGTCGAGAGTATCTACTTTACCGATAACCATGTTGTTCTTAATTTCTACGCCCATCTCGCGCAGACCTTCTACCTCTGCGTTAACCAGCTCTTTGGGCAGACGGAACTGCGGTATTCCATACTGAAGAACGCCGCCTGTTACATGAAACGCCTCGAAAATCGTTACATCATAGCCTGCCTTAGCGAGGTCGGAGGAGCAGGAAAGACCTGCGGGGCCGGAGCCTACTACAGCAACCTTTTTGCCCTTCTTCGTAATCTGAGGTACGTTCTTATAGCCTTCCTTCATAGCATTGTCAGCACAGAAGCGCTCCAAACGGCCGATACCTACGGGCATTCCCTTCTTGCCGCGGACGCATTTACCTTCGCACTGAGACTCCTGCGGGCACACGCGGCCGCATATCGCGGGCAGACCGTTTGTCTCTTTAATTTTATCGTATGCTTCGATGAACTTGCCTTCCTGAACCAAACCGATGAAATCAGGTATCTTTACGTTTACAGGGCATCCTGATACGCAGGGCGCATTCTTGCACTGCAAGCAGCGCTGCGCCTCTTCCAAAGCCATCTCAGCGGTATAACCCATTGCAACTTCTTCAAAGTTGGTAGCGCGCTCCTTGGGGTCGCGCTCGGGCATTGCTACTTTCTCTAAGCACATATTTCTCTTTACAGCCATTGTGATAACCCCCTTACTTCGATCTTACCGTGCCTGTCAATCTGCACTTATGCTGCTCCAGGCTCTCCTGCTCCATGGGCTTGTACGTCTGAGAACGGCGGATAGCCTCGTCGAAATCTACGAGATGACCGTCGAAGTCAGGGCCGTCAACACATGCAAACTTTGTCTCGCCGCCCACTGTCAATCTGCAGCAGCCGCACATGCCGGTGCCGTCTATCATAATGGGGTTCATGCTGACGATTGTCTTAATGCCGTATTTTTCTGTAAGCTGGCATACAAACTTCATCATTACGAGCGGACCAATGGCGATTACGAGATCGTATTTAATTCCCGATTCGATTCTCTCCTTGAGCAGATCTGTTACGAAGCCCTTCGTACCATTGGAGCCGTCGTCCGTACCTACTATCAGTTCTGTAGAACATGCACGCATCTCATCCTCGAGGATGATGAGGTCTTTGTTTTTAAAACCGACTATAGAATCTACATGCTTACCCTGCTCGAAAAGGTGCTTTGCCTGAGGATATGCAATAGCCGTGCCCAGGCCGCCGCCGATAACCGCTACGCGCTTTACGCTGTCGTCCGAGTGGGTCGGCACGCCGAGAGGACCTACAAAGTCGCTGATAGACTGACCCTGCTCCATCTCGTTGAGCACAGACGTCGTCTTTCCGACTATCTGGAATATAATAGTTACTGTGCCTTCTTCGCGGTCATAACCGGAAATAGTCAGCGGAATGCGCTCTCCGTGTTCATCCACGCGCAGTATGATAAACTGACCGGGCTGCGCTTTTTTTGCGATAGCCGGAGCGTCGATTTTCATAAGAGTGACCTGCGGATTCAGGACTCTCTTTTCTACAATACGATACATGTAAAATATCCCCTTCCATATGAACTTGTAATTATTTCAATATCTCCAAACACGTATTATTATAGATAATTCCTGTGTAAATTACAATAGCTTTTTTATGCTAAAACGATAATTTTTACTAGAAAAACCGTTCCGAATGTAAAAATATTGTAATATATGTTATTTTATACTAATATTTTCTAATGATGTTATTTTTTGAATATCCTAATAATTTATCATTTTACTATTTTTGCATAATCTGTGCTTTGTGATAAAATTTCACTTATATTCAGCTCATTTGCAATATCCGTGGACAACTCTGTATACTCTGCGACATCCGCATTCGGGTCCTGCGCGAGAGCGAGAGCATCGCTCACGGCCTTTTGCGCCAGCTCCGCCGGGTCGCAGTAAATTGCTGCATATATGTCGCCGGACTGTATCCGAGCTATGATATCCATATCTCCTGAAACAGCTATCACCGCGGGATGATCGTCTGTTATCCTATCCGCAGCCGCTGCCGCAAGCTCCGTATTGCAGGCTAACAAGACGTCAGCTTCTGCTAACGAATCCGCATTTATTCCGTCCAGCCCGTTAATTTCTGACGAAAAATGAACCGCATCTATCGCAGAAACGCCGTCATGGTTCGCCGCCTGCTTAACAAATCCGTCTTGAATCAGCTGCATGGTGAAGCTATCCGGCTCTTCTTTAAGTAAATATGTGTCCGCATTTTCGAAGCCTCTGTCTGTCATCGCCTGCTTTGCCAAGTTCGCCGCCTGCTCTCCTATCGCAGAATAGTCGGGACAAATCAGCGATTTGGCGACTCCGCCCGCCGGAAGCATCACATTAACCACGCCTACTCCGGCGAGATCACACTCGTCCAAAGCATAGCTAAGCCCATCCTGACTGCTCGGATAGACTATCAAAGCGCTTATTCCGTTTTTGAGCATATCTTCTATATCCGCACTTTGCTCAGACGCATTCGTACAGCTTTCAACTTTTAGCTCATACCCTGACGCAGAAGCGACAGCTTCCGCCTCTTTGGCAAAACTCTCTGCGAATGCGCCGTCCGCACCCAGGCTCAGCCCTATGAGCTGCGGAGCTGCGTCATCGTCCTCATTAGCCTGCGATTGCGCAGGTGAGGCACAGCAGCTGAGCAGCAGCAATATACAAGGTATAATATACAACAGGCGTTTCATATCCGTTCCTCCAAAATGATTCAGATATGTTTTGCTATCTTTACTATAAAAAAGACGACAGAGCAAAGCCCTGCCGTCTTGAGTTTATCAATAAAATTAATCGTCAAACTTGACGTCCTTGAACAGGTCAGCCAGAGATGTTGTAGCCTTCTCCTCGGGAGGCAGTACATAGCTGATGCGCTCTTCGCGCTCACGTCTGTACTCTCTGCGCTCGCCCTGATCGCGATCGCGACGGTTATAGTCGTTTCTCGGTCTGTCAGAACGCTCGCTTCTCTCAGCGCGTTCGAATCTCTCGCTTCTCTCTCTGGGAGCGTACTCTCTCTCCTGCTTCGGCTCGGGTGCGAGCAGAGCACGTATGGAAAGACTTATACGCTTTTTCTCGGGATTGACTTCGAGAATCTTAGCCGTAATTTCCTGACCGAGGCTGAGAACATCCTCAACCTTTTCAATTCTGCGGTTAGCAACCTGAGATATGTGAACCAGACCGTCGATAGAAGGCTCGAGCTCTACGAATGCGCCAAACGGAGCGATGCGTACTACCTTGCCCGTTACCTCTTCCCCTACGATATACTTCTCAGCCGCCAGATCCCAGGGCTTGGGCTGGAGCTGCTTATAACCGAGGGAAATTTTCTTCTTCTCGGGGTCTACGTTCAGAATCTTAACTTCGATCTCCTGATTCTCAGAGAGAACGTCGCGCGGGTGCTTGATGCGTACCCAGCTTATATCTGTAATATGCAGCAGACCGTCTACGCCGCCTACATCTACAAACGCGCCGAAATCTGTGAGACGTTTAACCGTGCCTTTGATAACCGCGCCCTTCTCGAAGGATTCAAAAATCTCCTTCTCGCGCTCCTCAGCCTGCTTTTTCAGCACTTCTTTGTGAGAAAGTACAAAGCGCTTCTGACGCTTGTCTGTGTCTATAATCTTCACGTCCAGTGTCTGACCTACGAAAACGCTAAGATCTTCCACATACTTGAGAGAAAGCTGAGAAGCGGGTATGAATGCGTCATAGCCTTCGAGCTTAGTAAGCACGCCGCCTTTTATAACCTTCTGTACTTTTACCTGGAAAACCTGCTCCTCGTCGAGGTTCTCAAGCAGCGCCTTCCACTTCATCTGGCTTTCGATCTTTCTTCTGGAAAGACGAACATTGCCTTCGCCGTCGTTCAGCGCAACGACTTCAGCCTCAACCTCATCGCCTGTCTTAAACATCTCAGCGGGAGAAACATTGCCGTCCGCTGTGAGATCCTCCTTACGAAGGATACCGTCGGACTTGTAGCCAATGTTTACACAAACCTCGTCGTCCGATACCTGAACCACTACGCCTTTTACGAACTGGCCTCTTCTGATTCTTACAAAGGTCTTCTCCAGCTCCGCAAGAAAGTCTTCGCTTTCGTCGGCGGGTTCAGTCGCAGCCTCTGCCGCCGCAGCAGCATCATCTGCCGGTGCATCCGTTGCAGTAGCAGTAGCCTCCTCTGGTTTTTCGGTGGTTTCGGTTGCAGCCTGCGCCGCCTCCTCAGCCGCCACCTCGGGCTGAGCCGCTTCGGTTACTTCTTCAGCAACCTGCACATTTTCGAGTTCGCTCATTCGTGTCTTTACCTCCCAAATTATCCAATCCGGTGTTGAAGCACCGGCAACAATACCTATTATATCACACTTTTGCAACATTTCAATAGCTAATTGCGACGCCTGCTCAACATATTGAGTCTGTTTACAGATTTTTTTCGAAATCTCATATAGTTTTCTTGTATTTGAACTGTTTTTGTCACCTATGACTATCATCGCATCAGCTTTTTCCGCCAGCTCTCTCGCTTCGCTCTGTCTGGCATATGTAGTCTCGCATATGCTGTCAAAAAGCTCGACCTGCGGTATGCGTTCTTTCACAGCAGTGTATATCTCGTCCAGAAGCGACCGCGTTATCGTTGTCTGCGCCACCAGCAGCGCGCTTTCCGCCTTAGGTATATTTTGCGCATCGTCCGCCCCTGAGAGCACCATGCTGTTCTCACCGGCCCAGCCCTTAGTAGCTATAACTTCAGGATGACCGCTGTCGCCGGCTATGAGCGTTATGCCGTATTTTCCCCGTGCGTCAAACACTTTTTTATGCACTCTGGATACAAACGGACATGTCATATCGCAATATTCCCGATTCTGCGTTTTGAGCTTTTCGCAGCATTCCGGAGTCGTTCCGTGCGACCTTATCACTACCGTACCCGAGAGAGGCACGTCGTCTATATCCTCCGCGCTGCAAACGCCGTTTTTTTCAAGATAAGACGTCACGTTCTTGTTGTGTATAAGCTCTCCGAGCGTGTAGGGTTTCTTTTTCTGCCTCGCCAGCTCGAGCGTACTGCTGACCGCGCGCTTAACCCCGAAGCAAAAGCCCGCATTCTTCGCCACTATTATCTTCATTTATTCGCCGTCCGCTCCTGCAAATACTGCATTTCACTTTCAAGTATTTCTGTCCCCTGCTTTATTCTGTCATGTATTTTAGACGTTTTATCCACTCTCGCCGAAAGATCTATCGGAGTGCCTATTGTAACATGCGTCCTCCGAAACAGCTTGAGCTTTCTGTCTATATACACAGGGATTATCGCCGCCTTGGATCTCATAGCCATCATGGCTACGCCGGGCTGGAATTTGCCCAGAGCGTCCCCTTTTATTCTGGTGCCCTCCGGGAATATCCCTACCAGCTCTCCGTCCGCGACCATTTTCATCGCATTTGAAACGGCGGCTGCGTCTGATTCGCCGCGGCTCACGGGAAATGCGCCAAACGCACGGAGAACGGCGCCGAAAAATCTATTTTTAAACAGTTCTTTTTTTGCCATCAGGCGTATCTTCGGCTTAAACAGCAAATGCATCAATATCGGATCGCAGTTGCTCTTATGGTTTGCTATCACCATAGTCCTGCCGTCTATTTTTCCGTTTTCCGCACCGTCTATTTTGACTCTGTACAGCAGACAAAATATAGGCTTTACTATCGCCCGCAGTATTCTGTAGATCAATTCATTGTACCGCCCTTACGCAGTCTATCAGTTTTTGAAGCACCTGCTCTATGCTCATGTCAGTCGTATCTATAAACTCAGCGTCGTCAGCCTGCTTCAAAGGAGCCGTCTCCCGGCTGGAATCGTTTTTGTCGCGCTGTATTATCTGCGCCTCTATCTCGTCCAGAGAGCCTTCGCCCAGATCCTTCAATCTTCTGCGCGCGCGCTCTCTCGAGCTCGCCGTAATAAACACCTTTACGTCCGCATTCGGCAGGACGCACGTTCCTATATCTCTGCCGTCCATAACTATATCAAATTTTTCAGCCGTATCGCGCTGTATTTTTGTCAGCACACCGCGCAGCTCGGGAACGGCTGCGATCGCACTTGCGGCGGAAGATATTTCATTCGTGCGCAGATATGGCGTAACGTCGACGCCGTTTATCAGCACATGCTGTTCTCCCTTGTCGTAGACAATCTCCATGTTCATATCTGCAAGGGCGGCGCTCACACTCTCTCTGTCTGCAGGTTCTATCCCCCTGCCGAGCATATAATACGCGGCCGCTCGATACATAGCGCCCGTATCCATATAGTTTATATCCAGCTCTTTAGCCAGCAGCTTCGCCACGGTACTCTTGCCCGCGCCTGCAGGTCCGTCTATAGCAATTTTAAGCATACTCTTCCTCCGACGTATCCCCGTATTATTTTTTTCTCGTCAGCAGCTCGCCGCATACGGAAAGCAGCTCAGACGCTCTGTCTCCGAAAACGCTCAGCGCGCTCTCGCCTTGAGCATATACCTCACGCGCCTTTGTTCTCCCGCCGTCCACTCCGAAAAGCGACGCAAACGTCGTCTTTCCCGCGGCGGCGTCTCTGCCCGGGGTTTTTCCCGTGTCCCCGCCTTCCACGTCCAGAACGTCGTCGATTATCTGGAACGAAACGCCCAGTCTCCTGCCGAAATCGGACATGCCTTTTTCTTCCTCCGGAGTATATTCCCCGAGCGAAAGACCGGCGAGAAGGCTCCCGCGTATCATCGCGGCCGTCTTGTTAAGATAAATGTATTCCAGCTGAGACATGTTCGCCTCTTCGCCGGAAAGCTCTACATCTACAACCTGACCCGCGACCATGCCGTTTACGCCCGCCGCGTTCGCTATATATCTCATAGCTTTTATATGTCTGTCAAAATGCTGAGGATATTTAGACGCATTGTCCAGCATGAGTTCGAAAGCAAATGAAAGCAGGCCGTCGCCCGCGAGTATTGCCTGAGCCTCGCCGAACACCATATGGCTCGTCGCTCTTCCTCTGCGCAGAGAATCGTTATCCAGCGCGGGCAGATCATCGTGGATGAGGGAGTATGTGTGTATCATTTCTATCGCGCACGCTACGTCCAGAGCCTCATTCATATCCGCCCCTGCGATCTCCGCCGCCATCATGCACAGAGCGGGGCGAAGTCTCTTGCCCCCGGCCATAACGCTGTACCGCATAGACCTGAACAGCAGCCTCGGCTCTCTCTCCGTCAGCAGCTCGCTGAGTCTGGCGTCTATCTCTTTGATATATTTCATGATTTTCAGCCCGCCGTGAACTTCTTAGCCGCGTCTATAGTATTGCTGAGAAGCATAGTTATCGTCATCGGGCCTACGCCTCCCGGCACAGGTGTAATATACCCCGCCTTTTTCGACGCCGAGTCAAAATCCACATCGCCTTTTAATCCGTTCTCCGTTCGATTTATGCCGACGTCTATTACTACCGCCCCTTCTTTAATGAAATCCGCCGAGACATATTCCTCTCTGCCCATCGCCACAACGAGAATATCGGCCTCGGCGCACACCTCCGCAAGATTCTGTGTGCGCGAGTGGCACATCGTAACCGTCGCATTCTCAGCGAGCAACAGCTGCGCCACGGGCTTCCCCACCAGCCTGCTCCTGCCGAGGACAACCGCGCGCTTCCCGGCGATTTGCGTCCCGGTGCTCTTTATCAGCTCTATTATTCCCAGAGGCGTGCAGCTCACGTGTCCGCTCTCTCCGGCCATAAGCGCGCCGAGATTTTGCAATGTAAGTCCGTCTACGTCCTTGCGGGGGTCTATAAGCGAAAGCACCTCTGTCTGACTCAGATGAGGCGGAAGGGGGAACTGCACAAGTATCCCATGCACATCCTCTCTGCCGTTGAGTTCACGAACGAGAGTGTTCAGCTCCTCCTGCGTTGTGCTCGACCCGAGCTTAAACGCCAAAGAGCGAATGCCAACTTTTTCGCAGGCGCGTTCTTTATTTCTAACGTATACTGCGCTCGCCGGATCGTCCCCCACAAGTACGACCGCGAGCGTCACTTCCGTGCCATGCTTCTTCATCTCACTTACTTCTGCCGCCATTTCAGAGCGCAGACGCTCTGCCAGCTTCTTACCGTCTATTATGTTCAAGTTCGTTCTCCTTAGGATTAAACTTAATTATTTATCCGCTTACAATCTATACTAAATTTAAAGTAATTTAAAATACATGAATACTTTTTTAACCGCGCGCCGCAGGCGTCCGGCGCAGGATTGCATTCATTACAGTCCCGATTTAAACAGCTTCGCAGCTTGATCTGCCAATCCGCATGCGTTGTCGCTGGCGTACTGCTTCTCAGCAAAAATTATATCCGGATCTCTTAGACTTTTTCTTAGATACATATTACGTATCACTCCTCCGAAAAGCAGCACTCGCCTTATCCCCGTTATATGCTTTGCATTCGCTATAAGCTCCAGCACTGTATTTCTGACTACTTCTTGAGCCGTAGCCGCGACCACGCCCTCCGGCATTCCGGAAATACGCAGCTTTTTCAGCGCGGTTTCTGCTCCTGACAAATTACACCGCATTCCTCTCACGCTGACGCGCATGGGCTCCGGCACCGTCGCTATCTTCTCCAGCTCCGGCCCTCCCGGAAACGGCAGCCCGAGATGATTCGCCGTCCTGTCCAAAAGCTGACCGCACGATATATCCTTTGTCCCGCCTATTGTCTCTATTTCATGTATTATTCCTCTGCACACTACTATACGCAGCAGCTCAGTCGTCCCTCCGGAAAGGTGCAGCCCGAGCATCTCCCCCTCCGGTATCTCAGGTTTATCCAAAAGAGCCGCTCCGATGTGCCCATGCTGATGAGTCAGCGAATAAAACTTCGCTCCGGCAGAAGCCGCCATCAGCTTTCCCGCAGACTCGGAAACGGCAAAAACAGGCATATATGAATCTTCCGCAGGCCGGGGAGCTGCGCTTGCAGCCACGGCAGCTACTTTCCCGGGGAAGCTCTCCGCAATCTGCGCGAGGTTTTTAATGTGCTGAAAAACCATATGCGACTGACGCAGGCCTTTCTTTCCCGGTTCTACTTCCAGCGGTATCCGCCTATCCGCAACTATAACGCCGTCTTCATCCACTGCCGCCAAAGACGTAGTATAACAACTGGTGTCTATCCCCAAATATATCATGCTAATCCGCAAAACCCTTTTTCGGTCTCATCCTCCGTATTTTCCTCATTTTCTTTAACTTCCCCATAAGATATTATCTTCGCGCGCAGCTCATCTTCGCCTTTTTCAAGCTCCTGAGCTATCCCGCCCAAAACTCCGTTTACAAACGACGGAGACTTGTCCAGCGAGTATGCGCGGGCCAGCTCTATACTCTCGTTTATTATCACCGCGACCGGCGTTCCCATAAACACCATCTCTACCACAGCGAGGCGCAGTATAGACAAATCAACTCGCGAAAGACGCTCAAGCTTCCACGAGCGCGTATGCCCGCTTATCAGCGAATCCACGCCCTCTTTATGCGCCTTGAACGTCTCGACTACTTCATTTATGTATTTTTTATGCTTTTCTACTTTTTCAAAGTTGAGCACATCGCCCATCTGGATCAGCGTCTCCTCTGAGCCTCCGCCCACTTCCAATTCGTAAAGCAAACTCATAGCCGCCTCTCTGGCCAGCTTTTTGCTCATATACCTTCTCCTTCTATAAATAGCTCAAGCAGGCACAGCTAAAAATCTGCCCCCGCCAACAGCCGACTAATTTTTGAAAAACCTTTCTATTAAACCTGACGCCCAAAGCTTCAGCGCCGCCCGCACCTGCGGCATCGCGCCCAAAGCTGCGCCCACGCCCACAAAAAAGGCTATGAGCAAGGTCGGGAAAAACCCAAACACCAGCATCATCACCGCCAATATCAAGCCTATGCCGGCGCCTATCAGCACACCTTTGTTAGCCGCCGCCCATTCTTTAAAAGACTGCATATTTTAACGCCTCACTGTATCATTTAGCAGGCTTAGTAGGCAGCACGTCTATAGCTACTTCGCTGACGAGTATGCCGGAATAGAGATTTATGTATTCTGTCAAGCCCTTGGAGATGTTGGCGGTCACCTCCGGTATGACTATCTCAGGTCTGAAAGTCACGCTGACTTTTAAATTTATGGTGCGCTCTTCGTTCACGGAAACATATACTTCATAAGACATAAGCCCCGCTACCGAAGCAAGATAACGTCTGGCAAGCTCTGTCAGCGCGCTGACGGTTATAGATACGCTCCCGTCTGCCGTCTCGAGCAGCGTCACGCTCTTCTGATTCACAAACGAAGCTGGAGCTTCGCCGCCGCTCTTTCGCGTGCCGAAAAATATCATCGGCGCACAGATGACTATGAGCAGTACGGACGCTCCCGCCCAGATGTATTTATAGTCCGTATACAACAATCCATTGGCAAGCTCCTGCGCAGATTCGGCAGGAATAAGCCCAAACGACACACCTATAATCACAAGCGAAACAAAAATGATAAACAACATGACGAGGGTAAACAATATCCTCGTCCCTACGCCCATTTTCATGGAAAAACCTCCGTATTTCAGCTTAAACCGCACCTTCGAGCCGGAGGGGAGAGCCAAGCTCTCTCCGGCTCATGCAGAGGCTAATTATTCTGCTTCGTCCGCCTCTTCGATCACAGGAGCTACATCCTTAAAGCGCACGCCCTCTATAGCGATATTCACTTCTTTTACAGCGAGTCCTGTCATAGTCGTTATGGCATTCATTACGCTCTCGCGCATTTTAGCGCACATATCAGGCGCGCTTACGCCATACTCCATGATGATCTCTACGTTTACCGTAACGCTCTGTTCTTCGTCAACCTTTACTTCAACGCCCTGGCGGATATTTTTTCTGCCGAGCATTTTTGCTATGCCGTCCTTGAAGCCGCCGCACATACCCGCCACGCCCTCAATGTCGCATGCTGCTATAGCTGCTATCGTCGCTATTACATCATTTGCAAAAGTGATTGTACCGTTGAGTTCTGTCTGCTGAGTTACCAAATCGCTCATAATTTTTACCTCCAAGAGAATTGTACCCTGAACGCCGAATTATATATCAATCGGCGCAGAGGCATACGGAACTTTCTTTCTGAATTTATTGTAACATAAGCCCCATCTATTTACAAGCGCAGCGCCCGAGACTTTAGACAATAATTAAAATTTGACACCCATAATATTTAAAATTCTTTCTATAATTTCGGAATTAAAAAAGGACAGCCCATCATACACTGTAACAACGACAAGAGAAAAGGAGAGAGAAAGATGTATGTACTAAAGCTGCTGCCCAAAGCAATAACCCGCGAGCTGACAGATACGGAGCATATAGAAGAGCTGCGTCTGAGAACAGGACGCGCCGCTATAGCTCAATATCGCGGAACGGAGAAGGTTCTCTCCGCCGTGACTACCCAGCAGGACATAGCAAACATAGCTCTCATGCTGACGCGGCATTCGCTGTACGCATTTGAAAACGAGCTTTCCCAAGGCTTTTTCACTATCCAGGGCGGCGTTCGCGTAGGCGTCGGAGGCAGAGTGGTTATGCGAGGCGGGAGAGTCTACATGCCCGGCGGCTTCACATCGCTATGCCTGCGCTTTCCGCGTCAGATGCGCGGCGTAGCAAAGCCTCTCATGCCGTTTATTACAGAAAACGGAAATGTTTTAAGCACGCTGATAATCTCTCCCCCTGGCATGGGCAAAACGACGCTTCTGCGCGACGTAATACTTCGGCTCTCAAGCGAGAAAAAAGTCTGCGTCGCAGACGAACGAGCGGAGCTTTACGGCGGCGGAGCGTTCGACCTCGGGCCGAGAACTGACGTAATATACGGCTGCCCAAAGTCGTTCGCACTCAGCATGGCTCTGCGCGCGCTCTCTCCGGAAGTCGCCGCCACAGACGAAATAGGCGGCGAGGGCGATTTGGCGGCGATACGAGAAAACGCAAACTGCGGCGTCGCGCTTATCGCCACGGCGCATGGCAGCAGCATAGAAGAAATCACGCGCCGTCCTTTTTTCGCCGAGTTGCTCAGGCTGGACATATTCCGGCGCATAGTCGTCCTCTCTCAGAGTTTGGGCCGAGGTACTCTGGAGCAGGTATTATCACAAGGAAAAAACATTCTCCCCGCGCCTATTCTGCTGCGCGGTCAAAAAACAGAGGAGGAAGAGACATGCTGAAAATTTTGCTTCTAGCCGCTGTCGTCGGAGTATCTGCACAGCTCGGCAGGCTGCTCTCGGACGGAATGGACTCTCGTCGGCTTGTTCTCGTCGAGATGGTGCGCTGCGTCCGCTCGCTGAAAAACGCGCTTCTCTTCCAGGGTATGCCTCTGCCGGATGCACTTATGCAAACGGGAGGCATGGACGGGCTTTTCAGCTCATGCTCGCTGATAATGTCCCTGCATACAGGTATGCACGGCGGAGAAGCCGCGCGGGAAGCGTGGAAGCTGGAAAACAGTCGCACGCCGCGTCTTTCTTCCGAACAAAAGCAGAGCTTCGAGTTTTTGATGGAACAGCTCTCCACAGCGCAAAATGAATTTCAACTGCGCGAAGCTTTCGACGGATATCTTCGCGCCGCTCAAAACGAAACTGCGCAGCTCGCTAAAAAGCAGGCCGCGCGCGGGAAGCTGACCAAGAGCCTCTGCATAGCCGGAGGACTAACCGCGGCGATACTAATGATATAGGAGGGCATAATGAGCGTCAGCATAGACATGGTATTTAAAGTCGCGGCGATAGGCATAATCGTCGCCGTACTCAATCAGGTGCTGTCGCGCACCGGCAGAGACGACATGGCGACTATGACCTCCCTCGTCGGGCTCGTAATCGTTCTGCTCATGGTCGTAGACCTCGTGAGCAATCTCTTTTCCAGCGTCAAGAGCGTATTCGGGCTTTACTGATGAGCGTGACTAAAATAGCCGCCGTGGGTCTCGTCGCCGGCGTGCTCACTCTGATAGTTAAAAAAACGCATCCCGAGCTGGCTGTTCCCGTAAGCCTGACCGCGGGCGTACTCATGCTCGCCATGACGCTCGACTATCTCAAGCAGACCGTAAGCTTCGTGCGAGACTTCGTCTCTTCCTATCCGCTCGCGGGCGAAGGCGTGACTGTCGTGCTGAAAATCATCGCAGTGGGCTACATAGCCGAGTTTTCATCTCAGCTTTTGAAGGACGCAGGCGAAGGCTCGCTCGCCGGGAAGGTAGAGCTGGGCGGAAAGCTCTGCATAATTGTACTCTGCCTGCCTATGCTCAGTCAGTTTACAACTCTGCTCCTCGGCATGATTCCTTCGTGAGGTGCATATAAAATGCAGAAAATTGCAAAATCGGTTTTGCTGCTGCTCGCGCTTTTTGCGCTCTTTGTCTCTCCTGCCTATGCGGAAGAGCAGGATACAGCAGAGCAGGCCGAAATAAACGCGGAGCTGGACAGGCTTCTCAGCGAGCTGGACCTCTCTGAGCTGAACGGCTACTACAACTCCGACCTGCTGGGCGGCGAAGGGCTGCGCGACGCACTTTCCACACTCAGTCGCGAAGGACTCACGGAGCTGAGCATAGACGGAGTTATGGAAGCGCTAAAAGACGCGGCTCTCTCCGCGCTCTCCGGCGGCGCAGGCGGAATAATTCAGATAGCAGTGATGATGCTGCTTCTGGGAATAATGAAGCACATGAGCTTGGGCGGCGACGTCAGCAGCGCCGCAGGCTGGGCGGGGTACATCGTCGTCGCGACTATGACCGCCTCTATTCTCACCGGCTGCGTCGCCTCTGCCGTATCGGCGATAGACAGTATCTCAGGGCTGACGGAAGCTCTATGCCCTATACTCATGACGCTTCTGATCAGCATGGGCGGCGCCAACACGCAGGCGGTCCTCTCCCCCGTTATGGCCGCTCTGACAAGCGGCGTATTCATGACCGTCAAAACCGCGCTCATCCCCGCGGTCACAGTTATGGCGGTCGTCTCGACGGCGGGCAGCTTTTCTCAAACGCTGAAGTTGGGCAAGCTCTCCGCTCTAATCGGCAGCGTCGTCAAATGGGCTCTCGGTCTCATATTTCTGGTCTTTCTGGGCGTTATTTCGCTCAAGGGAATGGCGGGAGCGGCGATAGACGGGCTGTCTTTTAGAACAGTGAGATACACCGTGGGCAAGCTCGTCCCGGTAATAGGCGGGCCTTTCTCCGACACATTGAGCACACTGTCCGCCTGCGGCGTTATCGTAAAGAACTCAGTCGGAATAGCCGGGATGCTCTCTCTCGCCGCCATGCTCATAACGCCCGTCATTTCTCTGGCAATGACCAGCATACTGCTTCGGCTCGCAGCAGCCGTATGCCAACCCTTCGCCGACGAGCGCTGCGTCAGCCTGCTGGAGTCTATCGGCGGAGTAGTCACGCTGCTGATGGTGCTCGTTCTCACCTGCGCCGCGATGGCGTTCATCTCCGCCGCCCTGCTCACGGGAGCCTCCCCCGCCTGAGAAAACTCAGGCATATTCTCTTAAACATGCAAATATAATTGAACATATACAAATACACAGACCTCAAATATTACAAACCAGAAAAACGGTGATACACATGCAGGAAAAGCTAAAACAGGCAATTGAAAACATAAAAAAGAAACCCGCGCTTCAATACGCTCTGATAACCATAGCGGCGGCGATAGTTCTCGCCATATATTTTTGGCCGACGTCAGACAGCGCTCCGCAGACGGATTCCGATACTGCATCGCTCGAGACTCGTTTGGCGGCGGCTCTGAGCAAGGTCGAAGGCGCGGGAGATGTAGAAGTTGTCATAAACTATGAATCGACCGCAGAGCGCATACCCGCCATGAGCGGCAATACCCAAAGCTCCGTCACGGAGGACGACAGCAAAAGCTCCTCAACCTCCAGCGAACAGACGGAAGTCGCCGTTTCCGGCGGAGACGCCATAATCGTGCGTGAAGATCTGCCGCAGGTCCGCGGGGTCGTCGTCGTAGCTAAGGGCGCCGGGAACATCGGCGTTCGGCAGAAGCTCCTCAGCGCGGCCTGCACTCTGCTCGGGGTGTCTCAGGATAAAGTCGAGGTGCTTAGCATGGAATAGGAGCTTGCATTGAGACATAATTTTTAACAAAAAAACTTTTCAGGGAGGAACGAAAATGCTGAGTCTGATAAAAAGATTCAAAAAGCAAGCGACAATAGCGGTACTCGTACTCGCGGTTCTCGCCGTAGGCATGGCAAACTATTCCATGACCTCTAAATCCGAAAGCTCGGAAAACGAGTTGAGCGCGAGCACAACCGCCGACGCAGAGACAGTGGACGCATTCTCCGCCTATCGCACAGAGCGCGAGGAGACAAGGCAGCAGGAGTTGAGTTATATAGACTCCGTAGCAGCGAGCGCGGAAGCGGACGACAAGACCAAGGCGCAGGCTCAGGAGCAAAAGCTAACGCTCACCGCCAACATGGAAAAAGAACTGACGAGCGAGGGGCTGATAAGCACAAAACTCGGGCTTAACGCCGTCGTCACGGTAAAAGAAGGCGCCGTCAACGTCGTGGTAGACAAGGAAGAGCTGACAAGCGAGGAAGTCGCGCAGATCGCCGAAATACTCAAGACCGAAACGGGCGAGAGCGCCGGCGCGATAAAGATAATGCCGTCATGACAGCTCAGCTAAGCGACTATCTCAGCGCTCTCGTCGCCGCAGCGATAGCGAGCGAGGTTCTGATGCTCCTGCTCCCCTCGGGCGCTCTGGCTAAATACTGCCGCATCGGAGTGGGCGGGCTGGCCGCGCTCATCGTCGTGCAGGCGCTCCGCTCTCTGCTCCCCTTTTAGGCTCTTGACTTTTCAGAAACTAATCGTATATAATAAAAGAACAGCGTGTGGCATAGCTGCGTAAATCCAGTTGTTTGCCGGCGCTGTTTTTTATTAATTAAAAAATCAGGAGGCTGCATAATGAGCAACAGAATAATTACGATAAGCCGCGAATTTGGCAGCGGCGGAAGAACAATCGGCAAAAGTGTGGCCGCGGAGCTGGGCATCCCCTGCTACGATTCCGAAATGATCGAAAAAATAGCGGATAGAAGCGGACTGGCCAAAGAATACATCGCCGAGCAGGGAGAGTATTCTCCGCACGACAGCTGGCTCGCGAACGCCTTCTCCGCCGGCAGATCCATCAGCGGTTTTTCGACTCAGGACTATCTCTGGACTGTGCAGCGCGACGTTATACTCGATTTGGCGCAGAAGGAATCCTGCGTCATCGTCGGCAGATGCGCCGACTATATTCTCGACGGCGTGCAGGACTGTCTGAAGGTATTTATATTCGCGTCGCCTGAGAAACGCGCTAAGCGAATAGTCGAGGTCTACGGAGAGCGAGCCGATTCTCCCGCGAAGAGAATTAAAGACAAGGACAAACGCCGCAAATCCTACTACCGCTTTTACACCGATATGGAATGGGGTCAGGCCAACAACTACCACATCTCTCTGGACAGCGGAACTCTCGGCATAGACACTTGCACAGCTATAATTAAATCACTTTACTGAGTATTGTTTAAATCTTTTCTTATCTTTTTTAGACACAGCAGACACAGCTTTAAACATAGTAAACTTCTTTAAACACAGCAAACTTTAACACAGCAAAAAGCTCTTCTCCCCGCCGAGGGAAAAGAGCTTTTCTTTTTTAGTTATATATTATATAAGGATCAAACACATATGCGTTATTCTGCTATCAGCTTGCAAACCGCGTCGGAATACTCGCTGGGATCGTCTATAGGCAGACCTTCTATGAGCAGCGCCTGAGTGTACAGTACGCTCGCGAGAGCTTTTAGCTTTTCGGGCTGGCTCTCCAGCTCCTTGAGCTTCTCGAAAATCGGGTGATTTGCATTTATCTCAAGCACGTGCTGAGCGTGTACCGCCTGATCTGTCGGCATAGCGTTGAACGCGCGTTCCATTCCTATGGAGATGTTGCCCTTTGCCGAGAGGCATACGGGGTGAGTCTTGAGTCTCGCGCTCAGCTTGACCTCTTCAACCTTGCCGTCCAGAGCCTTTTTCACATCCTCGAGCAGTCCTTCGTTCTCCTCCTGCTGTTCTTTTATCTCTTCTTCATCGTCTTCGCTCTGTTCAAAGCCGAGGTCTCCGTCGGATATGGACTTGAACTCCTTCTCGTCAAACTGCATCATCACGCGAAGAGCAAACTCGTCTACACTCTCCGTGAGGCAGAGTATGTCGTAGCCCTTGTCCTGGACTGCTTCCGCCTGAGGCAGCTGCTCAACTCTATCCGCAGATACCGTCGTGGCGTAGTATATGTACTTCTGCTCCTCCGGCATGGCCTCTGTGTATTCCTTCAGGGTTATAAGCTTCTTCTCCTTGAGGGAATAGAACATCAGCAGATCTTGGAGGAAGTCCTTGTTCTGACCGTAATCCTGATATACGCCGTATTTAAGCTGCAGACCGAATGCCATCCAGAACAGCTCATATCCCGTTCTGTCCTCCTGCATCATTTTCTTCAGCTCATTCTTAATCTTCAACTTGAGGTTCTGCGCGATAGCCTTGAGCTGGCGGTCATGCTGAAGCATCTCGCGGGAGATGTTAAGAGACAGGTCGGAAGAATCTACCAGACCGACCACAAAGCCGAAATAGTCCGGCAGAAGATCCTCGCAGCGTTCCATAATGAGTACGCCGTTGGAATAGAGAGCCAGTCCCTTTCTGAAATCGCGAGTATAGTAATCGCTGGGCGCATGAGCGGGGAAATACAGCAGAGCGTTATATGTCAGCGTGCCTTCCGCTTTTATGTGCAGCACTCTCGCCGGCTCTGTGAAATCCATAGTCATATTGCGGTAGAACGCATTATACTCTTCTTTAGTAATCTCGCTCTTGCTGCGCTTCCAGATGGGGATCATGCTGTTCAGCGTTTCTGTTTCAATATATCTTTCTTTTTCTTCCTTCCCCTCTACCTCGCGCTCACGCTCGAAGTCCATCTTGATTGGGTATCTGATGTAGTCGGAGTATTTTTTAACCAGAGTGGAGACGCCGTATTCCTGCGTGAAGCGGTCGTAGTTCTCCTCCTCTGTGTTTTCGCGGATATACAAGGTTATGTCAGTGCCGACCGAGGTCTTTTCGCACGGCTCGATAGTATAGCCGTCCAGACCGTCGCTCGTCCAGCGGTACGCCTGAGTCTCGCCGTATTTCAAGCTCTCTACCACTATTCTGCTGCTGACCATAAAAGCGGAGTAAAAACCGACGCCGAACTGACCGATTATATCTACATCCTCGCCCAAATCGTTTTTCTGTTTAAAGTCGAGAGTGCCGCTCTTGGCTATTATGCCGAGGTTGTTTTCCATATCTTCTGCGTTCATGCCGCAGCCGTTGTCGGATATTTTCAAAGTGCGCTGCGTCTCGTTCGTCTCGAGCTTTATCTCGAAGTCCTCGCGCTTCATCCCTATCTTGTCGTCAGTCAGAGATGCGAAATACAGCTTGTCTATCGCGTCGCTCGCGTTGGATATCAGCTCGCGAAGGAATATTTCCTTATGCGTATATATAGAATTGATCATCAAATCCAGCAGACGCTTAGATTCAGCTTGAAATTGCTTCTTTTCCATAGTATATGATACCTCCGGGTTACTTTACTCTATCGTCTTATTAGCACTCACCTTCATGGAGTGCTAATAAGATAGTACACCTTTTTTAGTAAAAAATCAATAGAATATACCAAATTATATTATGAAATTTTAGTGAGAAATACGCCTCTGGGTTTTAATAAACCGCGCTCATAACCGCATACAGTATTATCAAAAAGCCGAAATTAAAAGCCGAGAACATAAGCAGATACCGCCCCGAGCCCCGCTTGTCGTGCCTCATATATTCCCGCAGCGTTATCAGGCTGGCAAGCGAGGCTATCGGCGTCCCCACTCCTCCTATATTCACCCCGACCAGCAGCGGAGCGTACCCGCTCGTGAACTGCGAAAGGAGAATCGCCGACGGGACGTTGCTTATTATCTGACATGAAATCACGCTCACGAGCAGAGTGTTCCCCGTCATCAGCTCCGAGAGCAGCTCGTGAACCGCGCTTATGCGAGACATGTTCCCCGCAAATACAAAAAAGCATACGAACGTCAGCAGCAGCGGATAGTCCACCATGCGCAGAGCCTTTCTGTCGGCGAAAAAGAGGCATATCGGTATAACCGCCAGCCCTATCCAAAACGGCGCCGAGCGGAACACAATAGCTATCGCCAGCGCGAACAGCGCGCCATACGCGGCCGTCCTCAGCCTCGGCAGCTTCTGCATCTCGCCCTGGAGCAGGAGAGGCTCCCGCTTCACGAAAAGGCAGCAGACGGTTATCAGCGCTACAGAAACCGCGAACGGCGGAAGCATTATGCTCATAAACTCCAAATTCGGTATCTCAAATTTGGTATAGAGATATAAATTCTGCGGATTGCCGAACGGCGTGAGCATGCCTCCCAGATTCGCGGCTATGTTCTGCATTATGAAAGTGAACGCCATATATTCCCGCTTGCCCGTCGTGGAGAGGACATAATACCCCAGCGGCAAAAAAGTCAGCAGAGCCATATCGTTAGCTATCAGCATAGAGCCTATGAACGTAATATAGACCAGCGCGAGCACACACATGCGCAGATTTTTAAACCGGCGCACAATGCGCTGCGCGAGTATGTAGAAAAAATTTATGTTCCTCAGGGCGCATACCACCGCCAGGACGCAGAACAGGCACGTCAGCGTCTTATAATCAAAATACGACAAATACTGCGCGTCCGGCGGCACAAAAAGGGCGCTCAGCACAGCCGCGAAGGCCGCCGCGCAGAGCACCGCGTTCTTTTTCAAAAACAGCTTTACACTCATATATCCCACCTCTCCGCTGCCACATTAGCACACATTCGGCTTTTTTTCAATCAAATCTTTCAATTAAAATTTTTAATTAAATTTTTTAATTAATTTTGCTTTTTATGTGTGCGCTCGGGCTGACGCAAAGCTGCGCAAAAGACAAAGGCTGCTTTTCTGTAATTCAATCCGAACTACGGAAAGGCAGTCTTTTTTTATTTTAGATTGTCGTTCGGCTGCATCTGACGGTCACGCGGGTTCGGCCGCCGTAGGTGCAGGTGTACAGGCTCAAATCATACTCGCTCTGTATCATTTCGCTGATCTGAGTGGGCTGAAGCGTTTCGATTGCTTTGACCTCATAGATAAAGCTGACGCCGTCCGCGTCGGTGAACGTGACCAGGTCTCCCGCGCGCAGGTTTTTCAGCCGTCCGAAGTGGCGGTCAAAATTGTGCGCGCAGATTACTAAATCGTCCGTCTCCGCAGAGCCGAAATAGCGGCAGGGGGCGATTTTCAGCTTGGCATAGTCCCAATCGCTCATGACGGGCAGCTCCAGCTTGAGCACGGGGATGGAGAGATACCCCATGTAGCTCTCGCCGTCTATGACGACTCCGCCCGCCGCGCCGCCTGCGCTGTCCTGCGCCGCCTCCGTATTTTCTTTTGCGTCTGTCTCTGTTTTTGTTTCTGTGTCTTTCTCCGGCTCCGGCTCTGACGAATTTTCGCCGCTAATCGCGCTGCGCAGCGCGGGCATGACGTCCTCCGCCGCGCTCCCCGCCTGCGCGTCCTCGCCTCGGTTGTACAGCACCAGCGCGACAGCCGCCGCGATGAGAATCACGCCCAGCGCCATGCAGACATATCCGATTTTGGATGAGTTTCTCTTTTTCTCCGCCATAATATACTACCTTGCAGCAAAAGAGAGCAGACCGCCGGCGGCTCGGTTTATCGCCGCGCGAACAGCCTGCCTCTCGCAGAATTTCAATTTAAATTTTAAGCTTTTTATATTTTAAGCTTTTTTCTTTTTCAGATAGACTATCGCCCAGCCGATGGCAAACAGCACGACTCCGCAGCCCGCCAGCAGAGGCACGGGCCAGTTGAGCTGCCCTGTCTGCGCGAGCTTAGATGTATTCGTGATGGTGAAGTCGTACCCGCTTTGGCTGTAAGTGGCGGCGTAGTTCTTCACGTCCGCCTCGGATACGGAATATCCGTCGCTCTTCTCCAGCCCGCTCCAGGTGTAGCTCCAGTCGTTTGCGCTGTCCAGCGTCACGGTGTCGAGCAGGGCTTCGTCCTTATACAGGCTGACCGAAACGGAGGACGGGCGGGATTCTGTCTTCTTCCCGTCGTTCCAGACCTTGCGCACGGTCACGTCCACCAGCTCATAGCTCTCCGCCTTCGGGTCGGCGGTCACGTCGTATATCCAGCTCGTCTCGTCCTCGTTCGCAACGGGAACGCTGACGAGGAAGGGGTTCACGACGCTGCCCCCCACGGACGCCGCCTCCTGCACGATGAGATACAGCCCCAGCGGCAGGTTTTCAAACTTCACCGTGCCGTCTCCGCTCACGTCCTTGGACTCGCCGCTGAGCTTTTTAGCTTGGGCATATTCGTACAGCGTCTGCGCCAGGCCCGCGCTGTCGTCCAGGCTAGTCAGATCTGCGTCGCTGTCGGCGAAATCCGAGGTGAGTTCGTATTTCTGGTCGGCGTTATCCACCACGACGTCCGCCACTCGATACAGAGTGAGCGACGTGCCGAGGCTCTGCCCGCTCTGCGGCGATACCGTAATCGAGCCGGTCTTATCCGTGTC
This sequence comes from uncultured Eubacteriales bacterium, assembly GCA_900545085.1. Classification (GTDB taxonomy): domain Bacteria; phylum Bacillota; class Clostridia; order Christensenellales; family Christensenellaceae; genus Scybalosoma; species Scybalosoma faecavium. The sequence continues at coordinate 26,400 of UQXU01000005.1, read as the reverse complement.
GAGCAGGGTGTAGGCGAAAGCGGTCATATTCAGGGAGAAGAGCATGGTAAGAGCCAGAGTCAAGCTCCCTATGATTTTAAATAATTTCTTGGACATTTTGATCTCTCCTTATCGTCTCTTCCTCCTGTACTTCACCAGAAGGATAATCAATAGAATGAGCAGCAGCGGCGCAGCCACAATGGGCGTGAGCATCGCAGAATCCAGCTCGTATGCTTCGCTGGTAAACGTCGGTCCGTCCGCGTTGTCAATGCGCACGCCGCGCACGAGCAGGCGATGCGTGTTTATGCCGTATGGCGTGCAGGTGAGCAGGGTGACATAGTCCTGCCCCTCGACGACGCTCAGCTCGGACAGGTCGTCCGGCTCCACAATGCGGATTTGATCGACCTGATACGTCAGCGTGCGGTCGAGAATTTTAATCGTGAAGGTATCTCCCTCTTTGAGCGCGTCCAGATTGGTGAACAGCTTTGCGCTGGGCAATCCGCGATGCGCGGAGATAACGGCGTGCGTGCTCTCTCCGCCGACGGGGAGCGAGGTCCCTTCCAGATGCCCCGCGGCTCCGGCGAGGACGGCGTCCGACGTGCCGTGATATATCGGGAGCTTCACGCTGATGCGCGGGATGGTTATATAGCCCATCATGCCGCTGCCCGAGACGTTCAGCGCATCCGCATAGCCGGGCGCCTGAGCGTAATCCGAGAGCGGCGCGGCGAGCGCGCGCAGGGCGGAGTTGTAAGCGTCGGCTTTTTCAAACTCCGCGGTGTAATCCTGCGGCGTAAGCTGCGCCAGCGCAGCTTCATAATCCACAATGGCGCGGGACTGCACGCGGCTGTTCCACCAGTTCGAGAAGCCGGGGTAGAGCAGGACGCCGAGGCCGACCAGAAAGACCAGAATCAGAATGATAGTGGATTTATTTCGTTTTTTTTGATGTTTTTCTCTATCCATCTGCCATATGGTCCTCTCCCGTGCGATAGGCGAATGCAGTGTTAATTCGTAACAGCACGGAGAATCTCGCCTTTCGTGAAATTCTCTCTGCTGTTACCATCCCCGCACCCCGGGGGACGCGCTCCCCGGGGGCGGAGGATGATAATTTTGATTTATGCAAAATCAGCGAAAGGAGTATTAGTCCTCATAGCCGGTCATGCGCTTTCTGACTACCATAGTCACAGCCGCGCCGACAACGAGCAGTCCGCCGACCACATAGAAGAGCGTCGTGCCCATGCCGCCTGTGGAGGGAAGCTGTTCGCCCTTATTGTTTACAACTTCTTTAGCTGTCGGAGCGCCACTCGTTACCGTAATGACTTTCGTATTATCGTCAGTAGTAATAACTGTTGTTTCAGTTGTTTTAGTTGCCGTCAGTTCGAATTCACCGTTCAGCTTGTTGTAGCCGTCAGGAGCCTTGGTCTCAGTAACTTTCAGCGTCTCAGTAGAATCCAGACCCTTGATGATCAGGTAACCGTTGGCGTCGCACTGCATCGTAGTACCCAGAGTTGTAGAATTCGGATCATAAGAAACAACTGTGTATAGACCGTCACTACCAGTTACTGTCAGACCCTTTGCAGCGAACTCAGCGCCTGCCAGCTTAATCTCATCCGACTCCAAAGTTCCATGTGTTATCTTCTGGATAGCTGCAGCATATGTACTGATTACTTCTTTATCGGTCAAGCCGTTATCATTTCCTGTCCAAGTCACTTTTACTTCGTTCTCGTTGGATTCCCCGCCGCCGACAACCATTTTGTCGTTCACAACGCCGGTATAGGTGATGGTCACTTCTACGCCGTTTGCATACTTGCTGTTTCTACTTTCATCAACCCAGCTCAGTGTTATTTTGCCTTCTTCGTCGAACTGCGGTAGTACATACTCATTATTATCATTTTCGACTGTGATATTTTGTTCACCGACCTTGACAGAAGTTACTTTCACATCACTCAGGAAGTTCGGCAGAGTATCCGTGATCACGTACTCCGTGATCTGTGTCGCTTCTTCACCGGAACCCTCGTGGTTGGAAGCCTTGAAGTTAATCGTGTAGGTTACGGTGTCGCCGATAGAGACATCGTCATCATCTACAGTTTTCAGCCCATTTTGACCGGGAGTCGGCGAAGTGCTGTTCTTGTCATAGATTACAGCATTCGGGTTTGTAGATGTTACGGTGATGTTTGCACCTTTGCCCTGCGTGCTGGTGATGACATAATAGCCATATGTCAGACCTGTGAATGTCAGCTTGCTGCCATCGCCATCACCTGTAGCCACGGGAGTTACAGCCTTGCTCCCAGCCCATGCTTTCAGCGCTGCAATCCTGCTTTCTTCAGTTAAGCCTTCAGTATTACCGGTTAAATCTGTCGCAGAGATGTTGCCAGCACTGTCTGCTGTGAAATATGCTTCCAGACTTTCCGGAATAGTTCCGCTGTAGGCGATGGAGCCTTTCTCAGTACCGGTAACGGTTGCGTCGAACAGCTTGTAAACGCTGTAAGTCTCACCCTTGGAGGCGTTGTTGACGGTGATGCTTGCGTTCCCGCCAGCACCAGACGCCACGTCCTGTGCGAACGCCGTCGCGCCGAAAGCCATGCTGAACGCCAGCGCGAGTACGACCATGCCGACTTTTTTTAGCATTTTCATAGATGTTTTTTTCCTTTCTTGTGTTTTTCTCGTTTCATTTTTTTCTCGCTTTTTTTCGCGTTGGCAGGCTGCCGAGCCCGACAGCCCGTCTTTGGGAAACGCGATCTATTTCGGATGCTTCAATCGGCTCTCCCCACGCGCCTGCGCCTCAATCCGCATCCATACACGAGCGCACCTGCCATCAAGGCGAGCCCGCCCAGTGTAAACATTGTCGTTCCGGCTCCGCCGGTTTGGGGCAGCTGCTGCCCCGCGGAGTTAGTGATTTTTACCGTATATTCAGCCTCGCTGCCCTCCGGATTAGTCACCACTGTATAGTTCGTGCTTGTGGCGTCGCTTTCGACGTCTTTCATCGCGGTCACGCCGCTGCTATCCACTGTAATCATAACGGGTTCGGTCAGCTTGTTATAGCCGTCCGGCGCCTTCGTTTCCACCAGGTAGTAAGTCCCGTAGGGAAGGCTCGAAACCGCAAACTTCGACGCGTCATCCACGTCCGCCGTCAGGTTCACGGCTTCTTCAGACCAGCTCACTCCTGTCTCAGAGAGCTTATAGTAAAGCTTTGTCTTGCTGTCATCTTCGCTTAGCTTGTAAAGCCGGAACTCCGCGCCCGCCAGGGATGTTGTTCCCTCTGCGTTCGTCTTTTGGATTACCACATCCTTAGTGCATGGAGTGTATGTATTGGTAAATATAACTGTTTTTGAGTTTTCGTCATAGTTGACTGTGACAGTTGCACTTGTTTCGCTTTTTGTTTCGCCATTAGCGGTCACCGTGGTTGTGCAGTTGTAACCGTCCACTTTCGCCTGGCCAATATCCTCTGTATAAGTGTGCGATATTGCAGCACTGCCGGAAGTGATGCTGGGAATTTCCAGCTTATAAGTTCCGCGCCATACGCCGTTGCCGATACTGGTTATTTTCGTTAAGGTGCAATTGGTATTTAAATCTTCCTTAATCAGATCTTCCTTAATCAGACCTGCTTTATTCAGAACGTCCGTTGCTTCAGTCTCGGACAGACCGCTTACATCTTTGTAAACCGTTATCTCTGCAGTGCCCTGAGCGGCAGGAGGCGCATCCTGGGAAAACCACACGTTATCCAGCAGGTTACCGATTGTCATTCCTCTTTTACTGTCCGTACCCGTACTGTCAGAGGCGGTAGACTGCGCCATGAAGAAAAAGCGGGTCAGATATTGCCCATCCGGCACGGTAAAGTCCCCTTCCTTATGCTCCCATTCGGCGTAGAGCTTGTTGTCCCTACCACTTCGATACGTTTGGATAGTCGAGGTGCTGTCGCAGACGTAGATTGTGTAGGTTTTGTTATCTTCGGTTGTGTAGGTGTATTCTCCATCCACGTCGCCGCTTCCAGTATTCAGTTTGTTATAAAGCTCACTCAGAGCCTCCTGCGTCTTCAAATTCAGAGAGACTGCCAGCTCCTCCGGCACGATCAGCATGGACATCTTGTCACTGCTGCCGACACTTAAAGTTGTCCCTGCGGTTCTCGCCCTATGGTAAAACTGCCAATTCAGGGTCTGACCGGGCATGGTCAAAACGGTCTGGTAGAGCGCGCCGTAATCCTCGGCGTTCAGCTCTGCGAACTGATTTCCATCATCCGGGGTCGTGATAGTTCCGTTGCTTGTGGAAGCGCCGTAATTCTCTAAACCTTTGTTGTTCACAACGCCTATTTCGATATAGCCGGAGCCGCCATTCCATGTGGCCTGAGGCGCAGTGGTCTGCCAGTAGTAGGGGCTTCCGCCGTTGTTGTCGGTAATGTAAATGTTGCCCTTGCTACTGTCAGTCTGCTCCGGACTCTCAAAGGAGCCGTTCTTCAGCGAAGCGGAATAGGAACAGGTCTTGGAGCTTATAACATCTGTCGTACCCGCCTTGCTAATTGTCACAACAAACGTTTCTCCACCGCCTTGCAGGAGGCCGACATTCACCCAGCCGCCATCCGCATCCGAAGCCAGCTTGTTGCCGTTTGTGGTCGTGAGAGTCTGACCCAAGGTGATGTCGGCACCGTTCATGCTCCAAGATACGGTATAGCCGCTCTCTTTCAAAATGTCAGCCGCTTCCTCGCCGGTGTAGATATTCCCATTGGCGGTCACTTTAATGCTGTAGCGACCATCCGAAGCGATGGTGTCCTCGATTTCTACAGCGGTCACATCGGAAACGGTTGTCACAGTGTTATCCGCATAAGCCACCACCTCAGAGAAGCTATTCATACTGAAGTTCAGAGAGTTGTCCTCGGACTCTTGACTTTGGTCTGCAACATTTTTAATAATTTCGACATTGCCGTCATTCTTGTAATGTACAATGCCAATGGACGTTCCTTTCTCCACGCCGAGACCGCCGGAAATTGTAATCTGAACGTCAACCGAGCTGCCCGCGGCGGGTTCAATCTCCTGTCCGTTCAGCATAAAGCTGATATTCAGGCGGAACAGCGGGGTCACGGAGGAAGCATCCGCTTCCGCATCCTGAGAACCGTCGGCAGATTCAATCGCTTCCGCATCGTCCGTCGCTGGCGCACCTTCTGCTCCCGCGATGGTCTGTTCCAGCTCATCGGCGGCGGGTATTTCATCCACCTTCTCTACGACAAGCTCCGCGCCATCGGGAATGTTCGCGCTTGCGTCATAAGAGACCGTCACCGTGTATTCATCACAAGCAGCGCTCAGCGTCTGCTTAGTTCCTTCGTCCAGTTCAACAGGCATCTCGCTGTAGCCTATGATAGTGCTGTCATCTAATTTATAGGATTGTTCGGCAACCTTATCGTTAGAGTTGCCTTCGATTGTCTTTATGCCGTCCGCCGTGCTCACGTCTGCGTTCGCCGCCAGCTCAGCGCCGTCCGCCGTCAGCGCGGATACAATGCCCACGTGATCCGGCGTGCCGTCGCCGTCTCTATCGAAGAATATCAAATCGCCTATGGCAGGGGTCCACGCCTCCGGGGCGCTCCACGCCTGCATGGTCGTCACGCTCTTCAGGTCTTTCACCCATTCGGCGCAGCTCGATTCCGTCGGATATTCCACGTTCGCATAGTGCAGACAGAAGGACGCGAACATAGCGCACCAGTCTCCGTATTCGTCGCCGTACCACTCGCCGTAGCGCGTGTAGCCCTTGGTCACTTCCGCGCCGTCCACCGTCTCTACTTTATAGTTATCGGTGCTCTCCGCGTAGCCCAGCTGGGTCTTGGCGATCGCCACGACGTCCTCCCCGGCTTTCCCGCTCAGCTCCACCTCGGCGAATGTCTTTTCCCAATCCGCCGCAGTCTCTAAGTCTGCCTCAGGGTTGGAGTAGCACGCCAGCGTGTGGGTGTGCTCCTGCTCATAGCCGCAGGTGTACTCAGTCTCGTAGCATGCGTCGGTATGCACGTGGCCTGACGCCGCTCCCGATTCCTCCTGCCCGCAGGTGAGCACTCGCTCCGTCGTGTAGCAGCTGTCGGAATGGGTATGCCCCTCCGTTTCATCCAGCCCGCACGTGAGCACTTTCTGTTCCTCATAGCATGCGTCGGTATGCGTATGCCCGGCGGTTTCCGAATCGGACGCTTCGCCATAGCCGCAGACCAGCGTCTTTGTCTCGCAATCCTCCGTATGCGTGTGTTCAGCAATGCCGCAGTAGGTATCTGTCGACTTGCTCACGCCGGTGGAATGGAGCGACCAGGTCACGCCGGTGGCGACTACCAAAGACATCGCCATCAGGACCGCCGCCGCCCGTTTCTTCCGGGAGCGATTCCGCTTCGCTTGACCAACGAATTGTTTTACTGTGTCTTTCATCTTGTCATCCTCTCATATTGCTCCGGAAATCCGGGACAGCGGCCAGATACAAATCAGCACCCGACCTATGATTTGATCATATGGGATACATCCTATCGAGCTGTTTCGACTGTCAATCGATACAGACCGATGGTCTCCCAGGACGAAGTAGCTGTTATCCGGAACCTGATAGGGATACTCCAGATCTGTGTCACCCAGCGCCTTCTCCGTCAGATACGGCTCTTCCAGAAGCTCGCCGTTGACGTAGACGTTGCCGTCCGAATCAATGTTAATCCAATCTCCCGGGCCGCCGATAATACGCTTTAACAAAACCTCGCCGTCCAGCCGCAATCCGACGAGCTGACCGGTGTCGAAGTCCTTTGTTTTTATCAGTACAATTACATCGCCATCCTCCAACGTGGGTTCCATGCTGTCGCCTGACACCTGGAGCACCGGCAGGAACAGCGTGGCGATCAGAACGGCAACCGCCGCGACCACCAGCAGGATTGCAATCGTGTTGCCAATCACTTTTTTATATTGTTTGCCGCGCCGAATGCGCTTGCGCTCGACCTCCAGCGCCTCGATAGAAGGAATGGCAAGCGTCTCGCGCTCTCGTCTCCCCGTCGCCCTACTCATCTAACGCTTCCTCCGCAGCAGGAGGAATGTAGGTGCGCCCGGCTCTCGCCGCCTCCCGAATCCGGCGGCAGTCCGCCTCCGTCCGAGCGAGGGTGCGCTGCCGCTCCTCCAGCGTCTGCCGCGCCAGCCTTTCGGCATTGGCTTTCAGCGATTGAGCGCGTTTCCTCGCGGTCTGTATCTCGGCGAGGTAGTCATCCGCCGTGGCCTGCGCCGCTTCAAACAGTCCGTTCAGACCGGCGGAAAGCTCCGCCAGAGAGCCGGCTTTGGAAATCTTGTGCTGTTTTTCTTCCAGCTGCTTCTCCAGAGCCTCAATTTCAGCCTGAAGGGCTTCTTCGCTTTTTCGCAGCTCATATATTATTTCAATCAGTTCTGACCGGCTCATGCGCCGCAGTTCTTTCTCTGCCATATCAGTTTCTTCCTTATTAATTAAATATAAGATACGGGGCAGCTCTGATTTCGTCTCGCTCGATAAGCATACGTTTTTTATCTATTTCCCCGACCGCCGGCGCGCTGCTCCTTTTCCATCAGTCGGTCACACTTCTAATCTTCCGAAAACGCGAGCTTTCGGAACGGTTGACTCTTTCATGAGGTAATTCAATTCGCGCTCGATGACGCCGAACAGAGTTGAGTACGCTTTTTCGCCCTCTCCGGCAGCCAATATTGCGCTATAATGAGGCGTGTGTTGTTTGACGTGCGCGGATTAGACTGTTATACGAAAAACAAGTAATTATTTTTTTATTGCTCTTTTATCCTCGCGGCGAAAAGTCGGAGGAACAGCAAAAAAGAGCGCATTAAATCACCTTCCATCTAAAGACTAAAAAATTAGACCGTAGGAGGGCATATTTTCTGCGCCCAAAACACAAAATAGGTGTTTTTAATTTAGGAAAAATAAGACTATTCCCATTGACAATGCTGTAATGAGCTGGTACAATAAGTAAGGAATAGTTTTCATAGATTGTTAAGACTGACAATCTACAACATACGCCTCATCTAGTTGTCTTTTTGTTAGCGCAGCCCGGAACGGCTGTTTTTTTGTTGCCCGTTTTCTGATTGTCAATAAAAAATCAGATTCATTTTATCAAGCTGCTTCCGATGCTCGCGGCTGGTAGTCATGATGTAGATGCGGGTTGTGTTGATGCTGCTATGGCCCAGCATGTCCGCCAGCTTAGCTATGTCGTGGTCTATAGAGTAGAATTTCCTGGCGAACAGATGCCGCAGGTTATGAGGAAAAACTTTTTTCGGGTCAACCTGCGCGTCCTCGCAGAGCGCTTTCATCATCCGCCAGATGTTGGAGCGATCCAGCGGCTTGCCTGTGCGCGTGATGAACACGGAGCCCGCCTCCAGACGCTGACGCCGTATATATTTTTTCAGGAGCTTGCAAAGCTTCCCCGGCAGCAGAACCTTTCGATTCTTTCCTTTGCTCGAAATGTAAGCCTCCCCGTTCTCCACCGCCTCCACGGTGATGAATTTAAGCTCGGAGACGCGGATACCCGTGCCGCCGATGGTTTGAATCACGAGAGACAGTTTCTCATTGCCTTTGTTTTTGGCCGCCGCCACCAAGCGCCTATAGTCGTCATACGTCAGTTCCTTCTCCTGAGCGCAGTACGCCTCTCGCTGTATCTTGAGCTGCTTTACCTTCAGATCCGTCCGCTCCAAAAATGTGAACAGGCTGTTCAGCGCGGCCAGCTTGATGTTTACCGTGGCAGGCTTATACGCGGTCTTCAGCTTTTCCTTGTAGCGGATCACCGTCCGTTTCGTTATCTCGGCATGGTCATCCAGCCACATGATAAACTGCTCGATGGTGTGAGCATATTGCGTCCTGGTGGAGAGCGCTTTTTCCTCCGTCGTCAAATGGGCAATGTACCGCTCCACGCTCTTTTTCAGTTCTGTTGTGTTCATAAATAATACCTCCTTGAGATGTGTTTTCCCGTAATTGATACAGGATATCTCAATTATCCCAACCATTCTGTTCTTTTAGCAAGACGGGAGTTCGCCGCTTCGCATGCAGGGCTTTTTTACCGCAAAAAAGCAGTACAGTCTGCACTGTACCGCTTGATATTTAATTTAATTGTATTTTCCGCGTTATTATCCGTGCTTTATCTCATCCCAGACCGCATCCATCTCCTCAAGAGTCATATCCGCAAGCTCTTTTCCGCGATGCTTCGCCGTGCTTTCCATCGCCGCGAACCTCCGAGTGAATTTGTCACACGCCTGCGAAAGCGCAACCTCTCCGCTGACGCCCAGATGCCTGAGTACGTTTACGCATGCGAACAACATATCTCCGCATTCTTCGCGAACGCGCGCCTCGCCCTCGTTTTGCGCCGCCGCAGCTCTGACCTCCTCCGTCTCTTCCAGAACTTTGTCTATAGCTCCTTCGGCTCCGTCCCAATCGAAGCCTACGCTCGCGGCCTTTTTCTGGATTTTTGCCGCACGCATAAGAGCGGTAAGCGTCTCGGGGACTTCCTCCAGAGTCTGAGTCACGCTCGACGCTCCGGACTGCTCGCGTTTTACTTTCTCCCAATTCTTCAGAACTTCGTCCGACGTTTCGCACTTGTCCTCTCCGAAAATGTGAGTATGACGGCGTATCATCTTTTGGCATATACTCGTCGTCACGTCAGAGAGCATAAACTCCTCGTGAGCCTCGGCTATAACCGAGTGGAAAACGACTTGAAGAAGCACGTCTCCCAGCTCGTCGGCCAACGCAAACATGTCCTCCTTTTGAACCGCATCCAGCACTTCATAGCTTTCCTCCAGCAAATATGGCATGAGGCTCTCGTGCGTCTGCTCTCTGTCCCAGGGGCATCCGCCCGGCGCTCTGAGTCTGCGCAGAACCGCCGCCAAATCGGAAAGCGAAAAGTGCTCCTTTTTAAGCAGATCTATTTTATCCAACACTATGCTGCACGTGAAATCCCAGCCGGAATACTTGTATAGCCCATGCACGGTAGTGTTCATCGTTCCGGAAGAGCTGATCACGCAAGCAGGGAAATCCGCCGGATATTCGCCTAACAGCTTTATTATAAGCTCATCTGCAAGATCCGCGTCGCCCACGTCAGTTATAACGAGAGGGTAATCCGTGTCAAAGCTGACTTCACTTCCCGCTGAAAAGACACGCGCTCCTCCCTCTGATACGCCCGCTTTTGAAAGCGAATATTCCGCAAAGCTCACCCCGGGTATTATCTCCGCTCCGCCGTCAAGCTTCGCACACGCCTGAGCCAGCGCATTCTGCCAAACAGAGCCGTAAACCGCGAGTATCCCATCCTCCGCCGATACTTTCTCAGCCGCCGCCTCCGCCAGCTCGTCGAAGTCCTCCGCCTCGTCATAAAGCATATCCAGCGATTGGAATTCCACTCCCTCTTTGCGCAGATATTCAGCCAGCGGAGCTCGTTCCGTCTGCAAAAAGACTTTCTTCCCGCTTTTTAATATATTCAAACCTTGTATAGTAAGCGTATCCGCACTTCCTGTACCTACGCCAAGTATTATCATACTGCCCCTCGCTTTCACTTTTTTTATATTTTTCTTTACTTACTATTTTATTTTTATTATATATCTCTGCACGGCGATATTCGCAAACGCCTTCTCATTTTGGCACGGCGTTATGCCGCCGCATTTTATTTTAAATTCATGTAGCAGAGCCGCGTACGGCTTGTCCCGCTCCTTATTGCGTTCTTTTTCATTAAAATTCGCTTGTGTAATTGTATAAATAAAATTTTCTATTTCATTCTTCTCCAAAATCTGAAAAAGCCAAATGCTTTGGCAGAAAGTTCTATTTTATAACAACTTATATAATAACAAGCAGCATTCAGCATTCAAAGTTGAGTAATGCAGAGTAATTATGAACAAATCTGCCATTACTGTATTTTATTACAAAATTAAATCTCCTGCAAGACAAAAACCTATTATTTCAAAACCGCCCCCGCTCGAATGAAAAGAATAAAATTAACTCTGCTTCAGCATATCTTTTAATCCTCTGCCTGAGATTAATTTGTATACTATTAAATATACAAATACAAAGCACGCTATAGTTATTAACACATGAACTCCGACGTTCATGAGCAGGCCCGAGGCAACGTACGCCGCCAAAGAAGAAACGACGGGCAGCACTATATCTTTTATGCTCAATTGAACACCCGAGAGCTTCACTATATACCGCAAATCCAAAAAAGCAGTAAGCGCAAAGCAGGCCGCTGTGGCCGCCTCCGCTCCGCCGACGCCCAAACGCGGAATGAGCAGCCAGCCTGCGGCTATCTTCACGCCTGCGCCGGCGCAAAGGAACGCCGCCGGCAGCAGCGGACGACCCATGCCCTGCATGACGCCCGTGCATATTTGCAGCAGAGCCAGCAGAATAACCCCGGGCGCGGCTATTCGCATCAGCATAGCTCCCTCCGCGGCGTCAGACTGCGAAAGTGAGTTAAACAAAAAAGATAATATATCTCCTCCCATCAAAAACAGCGCGGCCGCGCATGGCACTGCAAAAAAAAGCCCCAGCTGCAGCGATATTCCCGTCTGACGCGCTATTTTTTCTCTTCGCCGCCCCGCCGCGCTCACCGCGGGCACAAGGCTGGTACACAGCGCCAAAGAGAGTACGGACGGCATCCCCACCACGGGCTGAACATATCCGGTAAGAAGTCCATAGCTGTGCGCGGCGGATACTACGCTCGCTCCGCCCGCCGTCATCAAGTGCATTATCATCGCAGAGTCTATCGCACCGACTATGGGCATGACGCACGCTCCCAGCGTTATGGGCAGGGCAGTCCGCCAAAGGCTGTGCATTGTGCTTTTCATCTCCGCGTTCGGCTTTCCGATCACTTTATTTCGCTTAGATTCATTTAAGTACATTATAAATATTATAATCAAAGCGGCCAGCTCGCTTATGCTCACTCCGAGCAGCGCTCCTGCCGCAGCAATATCCGAGCCGTACGGAGCGAGTTCATATGCTAAGGCGAGAGAAAAGACCAGCTTCGCCGCCTGCTCCACAATTTGGCTCACCGCGGTAGGCGTCATTCTGTGAAGCCCTTGGAAATACCCGCGAAGCGCAGCGATCAACGCAACAAAAAGCAGACTCGGGGATATGGCTGCAAAGCTCCATTTCGCAGACGGCATCATAAGCGAATCTGCTAAAACGCCGCTCAGCGCAAACAGCGCAGCGCCTCCGACAACCCCAACCGCAAACAAAGATATCGACGCAGCGCGCAGGACCTGCCGCGCCCCCGGCATATCGCCTCTGGCGGCGCGCGCCGCCGTCAGCCTCGAAACCGCCGCAGGCATCCCCGCGGAGGAGACGACAAGCAGAAGAGTGTAGACGGGAAACGCCATCTGATATGCAGACATCCCCGCCGTTCCCAAAAGGTTCGCCAGCGGTATTCTGTACAGCACACCTATCACCTTACATATTATTCCCGCTAAAGAAAGCACCACCGCTCCGCGCAGCAATTTATTTTTCATATATTATAATACCCTATCTCCCGAACTTACAATTACATACACAAAAAAGCATTTATCCTCTAACAGCATTTCTATTCAAGAGCGCGCCTTTCAATTCCACCTCCTTCCCGCTATATTCTCTGATATTGCTGTTTTTTGCAAAATTGCAAGACAAAGAAATTCACGTCTTTCAAATGATATATAAAAAAATAATCAAATACAGCAAAAAAATAACTCGAAAGGGCTTTTAAAATGCGCTCTACTGTGATAAAATCTACAGTAAATGTTTTAGCGCGGATTTTATAATACGCAAGAATTGATAGTTAAATATTTCACAACTCTTGCATGGTAAATTTATCTCCGCGTTTTGCAAATATATATTTTAAGGAACAGAAATGAGCTACAAGAGCAAACTCGCGGCGTCGCTCACGCCATACGTCGCAGGAGAGCAGCCCCACGGCAGCCGCATAATAAAACTAAACGCAAACGAAAACGCATACCCGCCGTCTCCTAAAGCGGCGGAGGTCATACGCAATTTCGACGCAAACTCACTGAGGCTGTATCCCAAGGCTGACAGCGACGAACTGAGAGAAGCCGCAGCCGAGGTCAACGGATTGCAGATGGAAAACGTATTCTGCGCCAATGGTTCCGATGAAGCTCTGGCTATAGCGTTTCAAGCCTTTTTCGACAGCGTGCGCTTCTGCGACGTTACGTACAGCTTCTACCCTGTCTGGGCGAAGCTATACGGTCTGGATACTGAAATTGTCCCGCTTAAAGACGATTTTTCTCTGGATGCAGACGCATTCGCCGGAGCAAAGGGCGCGGTCATCGCCAACCCAAACGCTCCGACGGGCATTCTCGAATCGCTCGAAACTATCCGTAAAATCGCAAACAGCATGGACGGCATCCTCATACTCGACGAGGCATACGCCGCTTTCTCCCCTCGCACAGCCGAGACGCTGCTTGCTGAATTGGACAATCTCGTAATAGTGCGCACATTTTCCAAAAGCCACGCTCTCGCCGGGCTTCGCGCTTCGTATGTGCTCTCCAGCGCAGAAAATATAGAAACCATGCGCATGGTTAAGGACAGCTTCAACTCCTTCCCGCTGGATTCGATAGCGCAAAAGGCAGCGGCAGCAGCCTTGAGAGACACGGATTACACAAACGAAACAATAAGCAGAATAGTCTCCACGAGAGAACAAACTGCTATGAAGCTGAAGGAGCTTGGCTTCGACGTACTCCCCAGTAGCACAAATTTCCTCTTCGCCGCTCCGCCTATGGACGCGGGCGAGCTTATGCGCGAGCTGAAAAATCAGGGCATTTACGTAAGATATTTCAACGCGCCGCGCACGCGCAATCATTTGCGCATAACTATCGGCACAGAGGATGAAATGCGCGAATTTATTGATGCGGCCGCGGAGATAATACGTAAGAACAAGTAAAAAACGCAGAGCCGCCTCTGACTTTGTGAAATAATAACCTAAATTGACTATTGAGCTTTTTGAGGTTATAATTGCGATAAAGAGGCTCGTACCTCTGTTTGTTTATACCTAAAGATCATAATGTGCGTTTCGTACGCACATTTAAATATAGAAATAAATCATTAGACCACAAATTTTTAAGGAGGCTATAATGGCTAGAAAACTCACAATCGACGGTAACACCGCCGCCGCTCATGTTGCTTATGCTTTCAGCGACATCGGTGCGATTTACCCGATTACTCCTTCGTCACCCATGGCAGAAGCCTGCGACGAATGGGCTTCTCAAGGCAGAAAAAATATCTTCGGTCAGGTTATGAAGATTCAGGAGATGCAGTCCGAGGCAGGCGCAGCAGGCGCAGTCCACGGCTCTCTCGCAGCAGGCGCTTTCACCGCTACGTTCACGGCGTCTCAGGGTCTTCTCCTCATGATCCCGAACATGTATAAAATCGCCGGCGAGCTGACTCCCTGCGTGTTCCATGTAACAGCAAGAGCTATCGCAGCTCACGCTCTCAACATCTTCGGCGATCAGGCTGACGTAATGGCAACTCGTCAGACAGGCTTCGCTCTGCTCTGCGGCAACTCCGTACAGGAAGTTATGGATATGGCTGCCATAGCGCACCTCTCCACGCTCAAGGCTAAGGTTCCTTTCGTAAACTTCTTCGACGGTTTCCGCACATCTCACGAGATCAGCAAGGTAGATATGCTTGAGTATGACGACCTCGCTTCCATGGTAGATTGGGACGCTGTACGCGAGTTCCGCGAGCGCGCTCTCAACCCTGAGCATCCGCATCAGCAGGGTACTGCTCAGAACGGCGACATATACTTCCAGAACAGAGAAGCAGCTAACAAATATTACGCAGCGACTCCCGAAATCGTACAGGAAGTCATGGATGAATTCGCTAAGAAATTCGGCAGAAAGTACAAGCTGTTCGATTACGTAGGCGCTCCCGATGCCGAGAAGGTCATCGTAATCATGGGCAGCGGCGCGGAGACAGTAGAAGAGACTATCAATCACCTGGCTAAGCAGGGACAGAAGCTCGGCTGCGTAAAGGTTCACCTCTATCGTCCCTTCAGCGCTAAGGCATTCGTAGACGCTATCCCCGAGAGCTGCAAGTACCTCTGCGTACTCGACAGAACTAAGGAAGCGGGCAGCCTCGGCGAGCCTCTGTACGAAGATGTAATAACAGCTCTCTTCGAGCAGGGCAGAATGATAAAGACGACATGCGGCCGCTATGGTCTGGGTTCCAAGGAATTCAACCCCACAATGGTAAATGCAGTTTTCAAAAACATGGATGCTGCAAATCCGAAGAACCACTTCTCAGTAGGTATCAACGACGACGTAACGGGCAACTCTCTCGATCTTTCCGAGAAGGTAGACGCAGCTCCCGAAGGCTGCTTCCGCTGCAAGTTCTTTGGTCTCGGTTCTGACGGTACGGTCGGCGCGAACAAAAACTCCATCAAGATCATCGGCGACCACACAGACATGTACGCTCAGGGTTACTTCCACTACGACTCCAAGAAGTCCGGCGGTATCACAGTTTCTCACCTGCGCTTCGGTAAGACTCCTATTCAGTCTGAGTATCTCATCGACGTTGCAGATTTCGTCGCATGTCACAACCCGTCCTATGTAGTGCGCTATGACGTACTCGAAGGCATAAAAGAAGGCGGCACATTCCTGCTCAACAGCCCCTGGACGCTTGAGGACATGGAAAACCACCTGCCCGCCGCTATGAAACAGGAAATCGCTAAGAAGAAGCTCAAGTTCTACAACATCGACGGCGTTAAGATAGCTCACGAGCAGGGTCTGGGCAACAGAATCAACGCATGCCTCCAGGCAGCTTTCTTCAAGCTCGCAGGCGTTATCCCCGAGGCCGACGCTATCGAATACATGAAGAAAGCGATAGAAAAAACATACGGCAAAAAGGGAAAAGAAATCGTCGAAATGAACTGCAAGGCTATCGACGCTTCTATCGACGCTATAGAAGAAATCAAATACCCTGCATCTTGGGCTGAGGCTACAGAAGGCGCGGCTATGATCGAGACTTCCGACGACGAATACTTCAAAGCGTTTATCCAGCCTATCACAATGCTCAAGGGCGACAGCCTCCCCGTATCCGCATTCGACCCGAAGGGCTTCGTCCCCACAGGTACGACAAAGTTCGAGAAGCGCGGCATCGCAGTTGAAGTTCCGCAGTGGATTCCCGAAAACTGCATTATGTGCAACCAGTGTTCTTTCATCTGCCCGCACGCTTGCATCCGTCCCTTCCTCGCTACAGACGAGCAGCTCAAGGACGCTCCCGAGTCTTACGTTGTCAAGGACGCAAAGCTCAAGGGTACAGAGTACAAATACAGAATGCAGCTCTCTCCGCTTGACTGCACAGGCTGCGGCAACTGCGCTAACATCTGCCCGGCTAAAAACAAGGCTCTGGTCATGAAGCCTCTCGAAGAAGTCAAGGACGATATCGCTAACTGGGAATTCGGCGTTAAGCTGCCCATCGCTAAGGATGTTGCAGACGCTAAGAACGTCAAGTCCTCTCAGTTCCTCCAGCCCTTGTTCGAGTTCTCCGGCGCATGCGCAGGCTGCGGCGAGACTCCTTACATCAAGCTGGCGTCTCAGCTCTTCGGCGAACGCATGATGATTGCAAACGCTACCGGCTGCACATCTATCTACGGCGGTTCCGCTCCGACATGCCCCTACTCTCAGAACGAAGAGGGCCACGGTCCCGCTTGGGCTAACTCTCTGTTCGAGGACAATGCAGAGTTCGGCTTCGGCATGAACATAGCGCTCTCTCAGCGCCGCGCAGCTCTCAAGGACAACATCGAGGCGGCTATGGACGCAGCTCCGGCCGAGCTGAAGGCTGCTTTTGAAAAGTGGGTGGCTAACTCCGACGATGCTGACGTAACTAAGGAATGCAAGGCTGAGATCATGGCTGCTCTGCCCGCGGCTATCGCTGCTGCATCCGGCGAGCAGAAAGCTCTCCTCGAGAAGATCAACGCCGATTCCGACCTCATCATCAAGAAGTCGCTCTGGATCATCGGCGGCGACGGCTGGGCTTATGACATCGGTTACGGCGGTCTCGACCACGTCATCGCTCAGGGCGAAGATGTAAATATTCTCGTACTCGATACGGAAGTTTACTCCAACACAGGCGGTCAGGCTTCCAAGGCTACGCCCACAGGCTCTGTAGCTAAGTTCGCCGCAGCCGGCAAGCGCGTTAAGAAGAAAGACCTCGGCGCTATCGCTATGCAGTACGGATATGTATATGTAGCATCCTGCGCAATGGGCGCAGATCACAGCCAGGTACTCAAGGCTATGAAGGAAGCAGAGGCTTATAAGGGACCGTCCCTCATAATCTGCTACGCTCCCTGCATCAACCACGGTATCAACATGAGCCAGTCTCAGAACGAGCAGAAGAAGGCCGTTGAGGCAGGCTACTGGCCGCTGTACCGCTACAATCCGGACCTCAAGGAAGAGGGCAAGAACCCCTTCATCCTCGACTCTAAGGCTCCGAGCGCGGACTACATCGACTTCATCCTCGGCGAAACTCGTTACAGAACTCTCAAGCAGCTCTTCCCCGAGACGGCTGAAAAGCTCTTTGACAAGGCTGCCAAGGAAGCGACGGAGCGTTACGATCATTACGCTTCTCTCGCAGGCAAAGAATAATATAAATAACACCACGGCTAACATTAAGGAGGCAGGACAACCTGCCTCCTTTTTTCGTGCATAAAATTAAACTCTGTTGTATTCCGCAGACATATCGCCGGATACACCCTCAGCGAGCGTATTTCATCTCAAATTCCAGCAAGACTTTGCGCAAGCCTTCGTCCAGCTTCTCCAGCGCAGCCTTCCGAAGGCCGCTCGGCACGCCGTAAAAAGCCTCGGCTATTCCGCCGGCTATCGCCGCCAAAGTATCGCTGTCCCCTCCCAGAGAGACAGCCGTGCGCACCGCGTCCTCAAAATTCTCCGATTCCAGAAACGCCTCTATCGCCTGCGGCACTGTGCCCCCGCAGCTTACGTCAAATGTATAGCTCTCCCGTATCTCATCTATAGTAAAATCCAAAGCATAATAGTTTCGATGTATATATTCTCTGAGCTCCGTCTTTGAGCAGCCGGAAAGAGCCAGGTATCCCGCAGCGGCGACAGCCTCCGCCCCTTTTATCGCCTCGGGGTGATTGTGCGTCGTTGCCGTGACCTCGCGCGAGAGCAGCTTGACGTCATCTATACTTTCTGCGGCATATGCGCATGCGCTGACGCGCATTGCCGCGCCGTTTCCATAGCTGTTATACGGCTGCACGCTCTCTGAGAAAAGCCACTTATAGAACCTGGCGCCGTACCCGCAGTCTTTATATTGTCTTCCTATGGACTTCATCGCTGCTGCAGCGCAGGCCGCCAATTTGCTCCTGTCTCCTTCGCAGTCGAGCAAAGCTTTGCCTATTGCAATCGTCATAACGCTGTCGTCCGTAAATCTGCTCTTTTCGTGAAAAAGTACAAAATCCTTGCTCTTATGATTATTAAATTCAAAGCGCGATCCCGCTATGTCTCCTATTATCGTCCCTATCATTCATATCTCCCTCGTTTTTAGATTTTCGTTTTTTCCGTAAGGCATTTGAAATACCTCGCCGCCTCAGCTCAAAGACAAAACCTCCCTCGGCCGAGAGAGGTTTTTTATCGTCAATATTCGCACTATATTTCCGCTTTTTTGGCATTATGCCTGTGCAGATGAATCTGCCTGTTCCACGTCTTAGGGTTGAAAAGAACAAGTATCGGGAATAGCTCCAGCCTGCCCGCGAGCATATCAAAGCAAAATACATATTTAGACACATCGGAATACTCACTGAAATTCCCCATAGGACCTACCATGTTGAGACCGGGACCTATGTTGTTCAGCGTCGCCGCAACCGCGGTGAAATTCGTAGTCATATCGAAATTATCCCACGATACGATTAACACTGAAAATGAAAATAAAACTATGTACGCCATTATGAACATATTTACAGACCGAAGCGTAGGCTCATCTATTATATGCCCGTCCATATGCACTTTTTTCATCGTGCGCGGATGGAGAATTCTGGATATTTCTCCAAACATAGATTTTACCATAATGACTATACGAGATACTTTTATTCCTCCGCCCGTGCTCCCGGCGCACGCGCCGATGAACATCAGAAGCACAAGAATTTGCTTAGAAAACTCCGGAAACAAATTGAAGTCCGTCGTGCTGTATCCTGTAGTAGTGATTATTGACCCTACCTGAAAGAGAGAGTGCCTGAACGTCTCTTCCAATGTCACAAACATATCCCGCGTGTTGAAGGTTATTGCTATCACGGCGGCCGCTATTATAGCATAGTACCACAGCGCCTCTTCGTATTTCAACGCCGCGCGCAGATGCCTGCGCACTATCAGAAAATACACGTTGAAATTCACTCCGAATAATATAATGAATATCGCGACAATATACTGCGACGCCGGAGCGTAATCCGCCAGTCCTGAATTGCGCACGGCAAAGCCGCCCGTGCCTGCGCTGCCAAAAGACAGCGTGAGCGCGTCGAAAAGCTCCATTCCGCTTATGAGCAGCAGTATTATCTCTACCACGGTCATAACCGTGTATATTACATAAAGTATTATCGCTGTATTTTTTATTTTAGGAACTATTTTCCCCACCTGCGGCCCCGGGCTCTCGGCGCGCATCAGGTGCATAGTCGAGCCGCCTGTTATCGGCAAAACGGAAAGCACGAATACCAGTATTCCCATGCCTCCTACCCAATGCGAAAAGCTGCGCCAAAAGAGAGAGCAGCGGGAGAGAGCTTCCACATCTTTAAGTATCGTCGAGCCTGTTGTCGTAAAACCCGACACCATTTCAAAAAACGCATCCGCAAAGCGAGGTATATCTCCGTTTATCATAAACGGTATGCACCCGAACACATTGATCGCCACCCAAACAAGCGCAACAGACACGAAGCCCTCTTTGGAATAAAAAACCTGATTTTTCGGTCTTTTTATCGTCGCCAAATAGCCTATTATGAACAGCGCCGCCGCGCAGATAAAAAACGCCTCCGCCTCTTGTTCTCCATATCCCAGCCCTACGAAAGCGGGCACGAGCATGAGCAGCCCTTCCGCCTTGAGCGCATACGCTACAATGTAAAAAATAACAGAAAAATTCATAGGCTATTTAAATATATCGTTAAAATCCGTGAGCTTTTTCTGGCTCGTCACTACCACGACGTGATCTCCCGCCTGTATCGTGTCGTCGCCGTTGGGCAGGATAACGCGCTTGCCTCTGTTTATTCCGCAGATTATCAGATTTTCTTTCAAATTCATCTGCTTTATAGGCACTCCTATCATCGGAGAGTCAGAGCCTATTTTAAACTCGAGAGCTTCTATTTTGTCGTCTACGAGATTGTACAGCGTCTCCACGTTGTTGCCCATTGCATTTTGTTTTGCGCGCACATATTGCATAATATGCTCGGTAGTTATGTTCTGCGGATATATAATGCTGTCCAGATTGAGCCTCTCTATCAGATCGTTAAATATCACGCGGTTGACCTTCGTAACCACCTTCGCATCCGAGACCTCTTTGGCGTACAGCGACAATATTGCATTTTCTTCGTCAAGCCCGGTCAACGCTACGAAAGCGTCGGTATTCGTCAGACCTTCCTCCAGCAGCAGATTTTTATCCGATGCATTGCCGTGTATTATCAGAGCGTCGGGCAGACGCTCCGCAAGATCCTCGCATCTAAGCTCGTCCCGCTCTATTATTTTTACCGCAATTTTATTGTCAAGCAGCTGACGCGCGAGATAGAATCCCATCGTTCCGCCGCCTACTATCATCGCGTCTTTTACGCTGTGAGTGTCTATATTCACACGCTTAAAGAACTTCTGCGCATCCTTAGGTCTTATTATAACAGTCGCTTTGTCACCGGAATGCAGCTCAAAGTTCCCTGACGGTATATAATACTTCCCTCCGCGTTCTACATTGCAGAACAGCACCTCGCTCATGAGCTTCGTCCTGACATATATCAGATCTCTGCCATTAAGCAGAGAGGTCGGCGGAATTTTGAAAGTTATCATATCCAATCTGCCTTTGGCGAAGGAGTTGACCTCCACCGCAGACGGGAACCGCAGCAGCCTGGAGATTTCTCTGGCTGCTGCAAACTCCGGATTGACAACCATAGAAAGACCGATCTGCTCCTTAATAAACTGCGTCTCGTTCAGATAGAGCGGATTCCTTATTCTAGCTATCGTAGAGCAGTGTCCCGCTTTTTTCCCAAACAGACAGCACAGCAGATTGTATTCGTCAGAGCCTGTCACTGCGATTAGCAGATCAGCGTCGCTCAGCCCCGCGATAGACAGCGAGGAGTAGCTCATGCCGTTTCCGATTATACCCAACACATCGTTGTCGCTGCAAGCCGCCGAAAGCTTGTTCGCGTTGTTGTCAAGTATAGTTATGTCATGACCTTCTTCCGTTAAAGTCCGAGCCAGTCTTATTCCGGCTTTTCCGGCTCCTACAATGATGATTTTCATATCATTTTTCCTATCATGTTTTTGTATGATTTTATACGACATGGGCGCTCGGACGAGGTCTCTCGCTCTGCTCTCATGTTTTATACACTTAGATCCCAGCAATATAATTATTATAACTGACACATTCTCTTTCCGCAAGATATATAAATATTAAATAAATTTGTTGATAATATTATATGGCTTCTGTCCTGTTTTTTCTGCAAATTAAAACACCCCGCGGAGTTCATCCGCGGGGATAAATGTGAGTCAGGCCATAAGCCGAGTTCTGTCTAAGGGCAATCATCTATCTTGGCCTGCCGTCGCCGGCAGGCTCGCGCGATTACATGGAGCTTAGCGAGCAGCTATTAAATGCTCCCATACCAATCTTGCACCGGACGGGGTTTACAGGGCGCGCAAGTCGCCAAGCGCGCCGGTGAGCTCTTGCCTCGCCTTTCCACCCTTACCGCTGACGCGGCGGTATATTTCTGTTGCACTTTCCTTGGAGTCGCCTCCACCGGGCGTTATCCGGCGTCCTGCTCTATGGTGCTCGGACTTTCCTCACTGCGGACGCAGTGCGATTGCCTGTCCTGCTCACATAATTATCACATTTTTATTAAACTTCCTGTTCCTGAGCCTCTGCTTTGGTCTCAGGCTCTGCTTTTTTGTCCGTCTTTTTTGCTCTTGTCTTTTTTTTAAGCTGCGGTTCTTCCTTGTCCTCCTCCAGCATTATCAAAATTCTGCCGCAGTTTTCACAATGAACGAGCTTTTTCCCCGCTTCTATCTGACTCTCTATGCCGGAAGGGAGCTGCATTCTGCATCCTCCGCATCTCCCGCCTTTGCAATGCGCTACGGGATTGGCTCTGTATCCTTTCACTTTTTTATAATCCGCCAGCGCTTCGGGCGCGAGCTTTCGCTCCAGCTCGTTTTTAACATTCTCGAAATCCTCGAGAGCTTCGGTCTTTCCGCTCGTCTCCTGCTTATATTTTTCTCTCAGCTCGTCATACTGCTTCTTAGCGGGAACCATCTGAGAGAAAAGCTTTTGCAGCTCCTGATTTGCACGCGATACTTTGCTGTCCAGCTTCAGCATTTGATTTTTCAGCTCGGCGCTGCTCTGCGCGATTCGCTCTATATCTTTTAGAGTTTTTTCGACCTCTGTTTTATTCAGATCGTCCGGCGGGCATTCGGAATAATAGCTCATATCCACCCGCAATTCGTCAAGCTGATAGTTGTATTCTTTTGCTCTGGCATAAAACTCAGAAGCCTTACTCTGTCTCACTTTTATCGCAGCTTCCATCTCGGCCAGACTCTTCTGCCCTTTCGTGAGCAGAGCCTGAAGCTTGGCGAGCTGCCGCCTGGTAGGCGTGTCCTTGACTCGTTTCTTCTCTGCATCCAGAGCCAAATCAGCCTCTTGGTAATCCCACAACGCCTTCATATTATCCAAAGCGTTCTCCTTTCCGCGCGGTTCTATCCTACGCCGCGCACCATCAGTCGTCAGACCTCATCGTATGGTCTTACGCCTTTCTCCGACGCAAAAAGCGTCAAGTTATATTGTAACATATCCGACTTTTGCTGTAAACCCTTTATCATTCCTTCGACAAAACACGATTCTGTTTCAAAATGACCCGCCTCGATGAGCAGCACGCCTGCCGCCGCCGCGTCTATAAAGTGATTGTATTTAGCTTCTCCTGTTATGAGAGCCTGACAGCCCATTTTCGCCGCCAGCCACGAGAACTCACCGCCCGCGCCGCCTATCTGCGCGACTTTGAGCGCCTTGCCCGACATCTTCTCTTCCGGCAGTCTGCATATGCGCACAATTCCGCCTGTCCGCGATTTGACGTCCTCCGCCAGCTCGCGCAGCGTCATCTCACGCTCCGGTCTGCCTATCACGCCCAGTCCTATTTTTTTCACCGGCATGACCAAAGGATATACCTGGATTGACGGTTCTTCGTAACAATGCGCCGCCCGCGCCGCGCCTGCCACAGCCGCCGCCTTCTCCATAGGGCATACCATCTCTATCCTCATCTCGCGCACCGTCTCATGCGCTCCGATTTCGCCTATATACGGCTGCGCTCCTGCCTCCGGTGTAAATTCTCCCATTCCATAAGTGGTGAAAGCCGCTCCGGAATAATTTCCGAGGCTTCCCGCGCCCGCCTCTGCCATCGCGTGTTTTACTTCATCCTCACAATCCTGAGGCGCAAAAACAACCACCTGAGCCATTTTTTCCTCCAGCTCACGTTCCTCCGCGAATACCTCAGTATCCACAAGCCCCAGCTTTTCCGCAAGAAGATCGTTTATGCCGCCCGGAGCGCAATCGAAGGAGGTATGCGCCGAGTACACATTTATGCCATTGCGCACAGCGTCCACTATCAGCCCTGTTACGACATGGTTCTTCTCCAAATTTTTGACTTGACGGAACAGAACGGGGTGATGCGCAAGTATTGTATCGCAGCCCTTTTCCTTAGCTTCTCTCAGAGTATCCTTTGTCATATCCAGACAAACCAAAACCTTGCTCACTTCGTCGTGAACGTGAGCCTGGACTCCGCTGTTGTCCCATTCGTAAGCGTATTTCAGCGGAGCGAGCTGCTCCACTATCTCCGTAAACTGTGCGAAAGTTATCATTTCCGTCTCCTTTCATCTATATATGATATACTTGAATATTAAATGTCTTAATAAATATCCCCGCCGAGCGCAAACACAATGCACGCCAGCAAAGACAGCGCCGCCATGACAGCGCACAGCATCACAAAAGCCCGCCTGCTCCTGAAGCTTTCCGCCAGCTCGAAGTATATCGGATATATCGGCAGCATATACCTCGGCGCGCTGAGCAGCCACGTCACCGACACGCTCATATAAAACATCGGCAGAGCATACGCGGTGTATATAGTCGTATTCTTTCTCCGTACATATCTTATCAGCAGCACCAGCACGCCGAATATCGCGACAAGCTCCGGTATAAACAGCTCCGGAGCCTCAGCCGAACGATTTATCGCGCATTCCATCAGCGTCTTGAGCGTCCTTCCTATGAAGCACATACCCTGCGACCAGTGCTCCCTTTGCGCCGTAAGAAAATACAGCGGATCGGAAAATACAATATAATTTATAAAAAGATATATAAGCGTTCCTGCCGGTATGAAGAATATCGGCCAGCCTCGCCCAAACAGCTTCTTTATAAACTCTCCCGCGCTCTTCACGGGGAGTATCTTTCTCACCACCGCCGCCGCGTAAGGAAATACCAGCATAACGCCTACGCTCCTCGTCAGCGCGCAAAAAAGTCCGAGCACGCCCGCAACGATAAACTTCTCCCCGCGCAGATAATACAAAAACGCGGCGGTCAGCGCAAGAAACAGCCCTTCTGTATATGGTATCGTACAGTAATAAGACATAGGATACAGCAGCAGAAGCAGCTGAACACGCTTTGCCGTTTTCTGTCCGTATTCGCGCTCGGCCAGCTTGTAAAGATAAAAAAGCGCAAACGCAAAAAACAGCATAGAGAGTACGCTGCCCGTCGTGAAATACTCGCCCGTCAGCACGGACGCGAGCGAAAGCAGCGCAGGATAAAGCGGAAAAAACGCTATAAACACATTGTTTTCGCCCGTCGAAACATAGCCGTCTTTGGCGATATCCAGATAGTGCGGAGCGTCCCATCTATTCCATATCAGCGCGCCTTCGCCGAAAAATTCTCCCGTCAGTATTCCCGTGATTATCACAAGCACAGCTTTCAACGCCAAAACGAGCAGCGCACTGCGCAAAAAGACGCGGACGCTGCTCTCCTGCGCCGCCGCTTCCAGCTCCGGCTTAGGCGATTTATAATATTGCACTCCCCTGCGCACGGCAAAGTACAAACACACCGCCAGAAGCGCCGTCCCTACTATCGCGGCAGCATATCCCCAATAGTTATAGTACTGCATATTTTATTCTAAAAAATCACGCAGCTTTTTGCTTCTGCTCGGATGACGAAGCTTGCGCAGAGCTTTAGCTTCTATCTGACGTATTCTCTCTCTCGTTACGTTAAACTCACGCCCGACTTCCTCAAGAGTGCGCGCGCGGCCGTCCTCCAGTCCGAACCTAAGCTTCAGGACTTTTTCCTCGCGCCATGTGAGAGTATCCAGCACATCCATAAGCTGCTCCTTGAGCAGAGTAAAAGCCGCCGCCTCCGCTGGAGCAGGCGCGTCGTCGTCCGGGATGAAATCGCCCAGATGGCTGTCCTCCTCCTCGCCTATGGGAGTCTCCAGAGACACGGGCTCCTGCGCTATCTTGAGTATCTCGCGCACCTTCTCCACGGGCATATCCATTGCCTTTGCCAGCTCGTCCGGCTGCGGATCGCGGCCGAGCTGCTGAAGAAGCTGACGAGAAACTCTAATCAGCTTGTTTATCGTTTCGACCATGTGGACGGGGATGCGGATAGTTCTCGCCTGATCCGCTATGGCGCGCGTTATCGCCTGGCGTATCCACCATGTAGCGTATGTAGAGAACTTATACCCTCTGCGATAGTCGAACTTTTCTACAGCTTTTATAAGACCGAGGTTGCCCTCCTGTATCAAATCGAGAAACAGCATGCCTCTGCCTACATATCTTTTCGCAATGCTGACCACCAGACGCAGATTCGCCTCCGCAAGCTCGCTCTTCGCGGCCTCGTCGCCTTCCGCCATGCGCATAGCCAGCTCTCTCTCCTTCTCCGGAGTGAGCAGCGGCACCTTGCCTATCTCCTTGAGATACATGCGCACCGGATCGTCAATGCTGACGGAATCCAACCCTGCTTCGAGATCCTCCGTCTCCGCCGCTTTTGCGAGTTCATTGAGCGCGGCCGTATCGTCCAGCACGTCCACCCCGGCGTTGTCCAAAGCTTCATAGAGCCTCTCGAGCTGTTCCGGCTCCAGATGTACGTCGTCCAGAATATCAGCTATTTCTTTATATGTGAGCACGCCCTTCTGCTTGCCCGCTTCTACGACTTTCAGAACGTTTTCTTCTTTATGGGATTTTTTCCTCTCCGGATTTTTTACTGCTTCTGTATTCTTCA
>UQXU01000004.1 GCA_900545085.1 uncultured Eubacteriales bacterium | reverse complement strand
TTACCTATTCTGCTCGATGGAAGCAGCACCAGCTCTTCTCATGTCTATCTAGAAGGCGAGCGTCAGATGGAGGACTACAAGCTCCTCAGCCCTCTGCGCTCTGTAGGGATTACGGCAGCGGATGCAGCTGTTATACTGCGAGACATAGGCTGGAGAGAATATATAAGACCTGAGCTTTCCTGCCTCGCGACTCGAGTCGCGTACGGAGAGCCTATAACTCTCAAAAAGCTGCGTCTTATTCGTTCGGCGGAGTTTCAGCTGGAACAGATGGGATTTGATTTTAACAGAGTACGCGTAAAAGGGACTAAAGCTGTCGTTGAAGTTGAACCCGATCGTGTAGAAGAGCTGAAAAAAGAACGTGAAGAACTGAATGAAGAGCTGCAAGGCATGGGGTTTGCCGAAGTCGAGATAGCGGAAGAAGGATATAAGAAAAGAGGATATTGCATGGGCGATTGAATCGCCCGTGGCAGAATAGATATGTTTTATGCCGGGATGTTTTTCTCCCGGCTTTTGGCGAATATTTAAATTTGAGACTGCAAAGGAGAAGAAAGTGCGTAATACAGTTATAATTTTAGATTTTGGCGGACAATATAATCAGCTTATTGCACGCAGAGTCAGAGAACAGCACGTATATTGTGAGCTTTTGCCCTGCGACGCCAGCTATGAGCGCGTAATGAGCTATGAACCTAAAGGAATAATTTATACGGGAGGTCCGCAGAACGTATATGCGGAGGATGCACTGCGCTGCGACAGAAGAATTTTAGAAAGCGGGATTCCGCAGTTAGGTATATGCTACGGTACGCAGATGCTCGCTGTTGAGCTTGGCGGAAAAGTTACGCATGCGCCTAAAGGTGAATACGGCAAGACTGATATAAAATATGACAATACGCACACTTTGCTCAAGGGTATGGACGAAAGCGCAGTCTGCTGGATGAGCCATATGGACTATGTGAGCGAGCTTCCCGCAGGCTTTAAGATTCTCGCAGAGACAGACGGATGCCCTATAGCGGCATTCGCTGACGACGAGAAGAAAATATACGGCGTGCAGTTCCATCCTGAAGTACACCATACTGTGAACGGCTCTCAGATACTGCATAATTTCCTTTACGATATATGCGGACTTACCGGCGATTGGACTATGGGTTCTTTTGCGGCAGAAGCGATAGAGAGTATAAAACAGAAAGTCGGAGACAGACGCGTTCTTCTCGCTCTTTCGGGCGGCGTAGACAGTTCGGTAGCGGCGACGCTGCTTTCCCGTGCTATAGGAAAAAATCTGACATGTATTTTTGTAGA
This sequence comes from uncultured Eubacteriales bacterium, assembly GCA_900545085.1. Classification (GTDB taxonomy): domain Bacteria; phylum Bacillota; class Clostridia; order Christensenellales; family Christensenellaceae; genus Scybalosoma; species Scybalosoma faecavium. Next base: position 55,366 of record UQXU01000004.1, on the reverse strand, counting down.
TCACGGACTGTTGCGTAAAGATGAAGGTGATCAGGTAGAAGCGTTATTCGGCGAAGGCGATTTGAATTTAATTCGCGTAAATGCGGGAGAGCGTTTCCTCGAAAAGCTGAAAGGCGTGACAGAGCCCGAGAAAAAGCGTAAAATAATCGGCGAAGAGTTTATCCGTGTGTTTGAGGACGAGGCGAAAAAGCTGGGTAAGATGGATTTCTTGGCGCAGGGAACAATATATCCTGACGTTGTAGAATCGGGCAAAGGCGATGCTGCATTAATAAAAAGCCATCACAACGTAGGCGGTTTGCCTGATCACGTCGATTTTGAAGAGATAATAGAACCTCTGCGCGATTTGTTTAAAGACGAAGTGCGCGCTCTTGGCGAGGAGCTGGGAATACCGCATCACATGGTATGGCGTCAGCCTTTCCCCGGCCCGGGTCTTGCAATCCGTATAATAGGAGAGATTACGCCCGAAAAAATAAAGATATTGCAGGAGGCAGACTTCATTTATCGTGATGAAATTGCTAAAGCGGGACTTCAAGAGGAGATATGGCAGTATTTCGCAGTTCTTACGAGTATGCGAAGCGTCGGCGTAATGGGCGACGGCAGAACGTATGACTATACGCTCGCGCTCCGCGGCGTCACCAGCGTAGACGGCATGACGGCTGACTGGGCGAGAATCCCATATGATGTGCTTGAAAAGGTATCGAGCAGAATCGTCAGCGAAGTGGGACACATAAACCGTGTTGTCTACGATATAACTTCTAAACCGCCGGCAACGATTGAGTGGGAGTAATTTTAGAGGCCGGAAAAAGCCTGATATAACTGGGTTTTCCAAGGCTTAATGCCCTCTGTGGCAACACTTTTTCATTATTCTAAAGAGAAAGAGCTACCTGATTTTGATTAGTCAGTTAGCTCTCTTTTGTTATGTAGATTCTGTTTCAAATGATTTTAGGGTTTTCCCTTGGTCAGTTTTCCATTGCTGTGGGCCACTAATACTATAGCCTGCAGCGAAAGCAGCGGCGGCAGAAGAACTTGAAAATAATTTGTCGTTTTGAAGTATGCCATCTTTTATTTCACCAGAAGTCCGACTTTGCTCGACTTTCTTTTTGATTCCATTATTTAAAGAATCAGCGGATATCTCATGAATAGAAGATCCTTTTAGCAACACAAAGCCATCCGCTGTCCGCATCCCGTATGCTTTTCCGGAGCCGACAGAAAGCGAAAATACAGGGTTCTCGCCTTGATTATTGGGCTGTTCTTCTGAATACGATTCAAACGCTTTATGACCTAGAGCATTAATCAGTATTTTTGCATTATAAATGAATTCTTCAAGTTCGGCCTGCTCTGCTTCAGAAACAGAAGATTTTGTAGGGGTATTACTATTATCGATGGAGTATCTGTCGCATTCTTTTGCAAGAGTATAAAATCGATTCTCTAAATATTTTATATGAGCTTTGTTAAGATTTGAATCTTTGCTAATAAATGCAATCGCTTCGTTCCAGTTATCTTTTTTCTCAAGATGTTGTTTTAGGCGTTTGATAATATCTTCCGCCTCACCAATGTAAATTAGAGGCCGATCTTTTACGTCATCATAACCGAACAAGAAATATACACCAGGAGAGGCAAGTTCACTGCGCTTCTCGCTTTCTTTAATCATGTTTCTTGGTAACTTATAGGCGATTCCTATCCAGTTGGATAATTCACATATCCATCGTCCATTTGGCGTTCCATCTACAAGGAAAAGCTGGATCCGTTTTCCAAACACCATCTTTATCTCTCCTTATCCCCTGTCACTGTTCAAATCTTTTAACAATCTATCATTCAATTCCTGTGATATAGCTCCAGCAATCTTCTGGGACTTGTCAAACTCCGGGTAGTGGTAGCGCCATTTGTCGTAATCCTCTTTGGAGATTTTGCCCGCCTCCAGCATGGTAGCGGCCTGCCGCCAGGAGCAAAGCATCTCATGTAGCCGGGCAGCGTTCTTGCACTTCCGCACATCGACTTTCAAGCAGACTTCTCCATCCGTCTCGCTGATCTTGAGCCCATAGGTGTCCTCCAGGGTAAACAGGGTGTGCATGAGCCCCACATAGGAGTCTATGTCCGGGACAGAGAGCGCATGGGGTGAGACATCCAGTACCTGAGCCAGGGCGGCAGTCAGGTCCGCCTTAGGGGTTCTTGAGCCTGTTTCGTACTGAGCAAGGCGCACATCGGCGGACTTCTCCGGGAAGCCCAGCGCCATGCCGAGATATTTCTGTGTCATCCCCCGCAGCTTGCGGAAAAACTGAATCCGTTCACCAATCGCCATAACAGCCAACTCCATTCTATCGGGATTCTCATAGAAAGTATAGCAGATATGCTTAGGACAGTCAAGATAAATCTAAGCAAATTTATTTAATAGTATTTCTTCTAAAAGGCTTGAACTAAGCTTATATGTATAGTATTATAACGATACTAAGCAATTAAGCTTAGATAATATAGCACGTCAAATGGCCCGTCAGATTTTGGTTGCGAAACTGAGAAAAAAGTGGCGGACATAAGCAGGGAGGCATTTATGAAATACAACACTTGCAAGCAGCAGTCACCAACAACTAAGAAAGGAAGGTATTTACGATGGCAAACCAGATTTTTATGCGCGTTAATGAAGTGGCCGAGGAGTTGGGGGTATCCGTGCCCTACGCCTACAAGCTCATCCGGTAGATGAACGAGGAATTGGTGAAAACCGGCTGTATCACTATCTCTGGCCGGATTGGCCGCAAGTTCTTCCACGAGAAGTTTTACGGCACGAGAACTGAGACGGCGAGAAAGGGGGAGTAATTATGGCAGCGTTTAAGAACAAGGACAACGGCACCTGGTACTAAAGACTATATAAACAATAACAAGAGAATCCACAACAAGGGAGAGAAGGGAAGAAAGGCATACGGAAAATATGGGAACATATTTTTGTCAGAGGACGAACTGCGGGAACTGGGGGCAACGGAGCCGGATTATATTGAGTATATTGAGTGGATTTCTAAGTATCAGGAGTCCACCGGCAAACAGTACCAGAACTATGCTGCCACGATTACAGTCGGACCAGACGGGATTCACCGATATAATCAGGATGACTACCGGTTTAAGAAGGGTGAGAGCCTGTAAACATGAAGATGAGTTCGCATATGACCATTTTGAGGTAAGCAGACCGCGCAAATGCAGGAGATTTTTAAGGTAAAATTGAAGCAGACGGATAATTTATCATCCAGGCTTAATTTGCGGGATAAAAAAGTTACAATCTTATTATGAGCAGGAGAATTGCTTATGGAAAACAGAATACAGGTCATCAGCAGCTAGTGTTTTGGTGAGGTCAGAGTAAAGATAATCGATAGAGAACCATGGTTAGTTGGCAAGGATGTATGCGCCGCGTTCGGCGGCACAAATTACAGTCGGTCTCTTAGGCGTCTGGATGCTGATGAAAAGAGTGTGTCACAAAACAGTGAGTTGGTTGAGGCGCGTATTCGTTTGCTTAATAAATTCAGGAGGTGGATTTCACATGACGTTATTCCATGCATATGTAAATATGGATGCTATATCACTCCGAAAAAGCTGAAGGAGATTGAAAATGAGCCAGATGAATTTTACAGGGAAATTATGATTGAACTGGCGAAGCGGAGAGCGACACAGGCATGGATGGTTCCTGATCAGGAGGTGAAGGAGATTTCAAACCGTGTTATTGGGAAAAACCGACCAACATATAAATATTTGACAAAAGAGGCAATGGATACAGATGATGAAAGCTTCTGGGATTCCGGTAATGAGTAATTAACACTTTCTCTTGGGAAAATTTCTGCCTCCAGGGAATACACGGAGGCGGGATAATACAAATTGGGAACCGTTCCAAGCTAAAATTCGTTCATTCGATTCAGATATCTGACGGGGACCAATTTGGTCAACCATATACCATTGACAGAATAGTAGAATGGTATTCCATCTTTGTACATTTGCCTGGCAGCAATCTGATAAACTACAGGTTTTCCGTGGCGGGCTCCAACCTGCTTTGCTGTCTGAGCGTCTGCACTGAGATGCACATACAGACGGCTTTTCGGAAGAAGTCCCTGCGCATCAATAGAAGAGACATATTTTTCACCAGTGCCATGCCAGAGAAGCTCCGGAGGTTCTTTTTGCTGGAGCTCAACATCAACCGGAACAGAATGTCCCTGATTTGCCCGGATTAGCGTCTTGTCTTCGTTGAAGGAATAGCGCTGTTTGCTGTCAGTTTGGACAATCTCATCCAGAATCTCCCGGTTCATGGGTCTGGTCTTGGAAATGCCGGCGATCAGTTCATCGACATTGGCCCAACCGTGTTCATCCAGAGTAATCCCAATGACTTCCGGCTTATGCCGCAGGATAAGTGCGATGAATTTACTCGTATCGTTTAAACTCATGAATACTCACCTGCCCTCCATTTTTCAACCGCAGCTATGATTTCAGGATCTGTTTCGGGAACGTAATCACCTACGCAAAGGTCATTGCGCAGGCCAGACCTGTTGAGAAGCTCAACTGAAATTCCATCCATAATGACTGATGCGTTGTACTCATCGTAGTCAAACGGTTTCAGATTCAGACGGTAGTAAAAATACCCCAAAAATTTGAATACGTCAGGAACAGGATGCTCAGTGCCATTGTAGTTAAAGAATAGATTGGCGAAGCTGCATACCTGTTTGGGAGTTGTACATTGATTCGTGAGGTAACGGTACCAGGATTCATAGATTGTATCCAATCCCCATTTTTCAATGGCATCTGCGGCTTTATCCATGCACGCATCTGCAACCTCGTCAGTATATTCCGCTTCGTTGTAGTAGTCTAACTGGAAAAGATCCAGTGTTAGTCTTTCGACCTCGTTAATGATTGACATTATTTCTTCCTCCATTTTGAGTCTCTTGAAAATAAATTAGGGTTCTTCTCATATAGCTTGTCCAGAGCCGATTCAACCTTCTGTAAGGATTTTGTGTTTGGCCTGTAATGTCCGCTGTTTGTATTGACCGAATAGATTCTCCCGTCTTTAAATGTGATCATTCCGGCACACTGCACTTGTGGATCTTTTCCACCCAATAATGTGGGGTGGGGAGAACGTTTTGCAGAATCATTCGGATTTTTCCTTACGCCAATCACAATATTTCCTTTGGTATCCATCACATAGGTGACCGGGCCGCCGGGACGTTTTCCGTCGATGACAATACGATTCCCTTTTACAGCATCCTCGATATTTACAGCGGTTGGATTATGAAAATATCCTTTTGTTGAGCTGTAAATATCCGGATCCGCTTTATCTCGTGCCATCATTGAGCCCACCACATGATAGGTTGGTGCATATGGCTGTGATCCACATGAACTTCCGTAACCGCCGCGACTTCCGCTTCCCATTAGCAATCACCTCGCTTCACACGGGTGATCCAGTCTTCGTAGTGGACAAACTTCGCATATCTGAGGTACGGATCAAAGATCTTAGGGTTCATTGAGCCATATACAAGGACGACAGCCGGTTCCAGCGTCTCCATCATAGCAGTCAGCCCGGCCTGAAAATGGTATTTGTCGTCCCGGGTTTTACAGCAGCCGTAGGTTCCGATGGCGTAAATGCTGTGCTTTTCTACACCAAGAAAAGCCAGCTTTTCCGGAAGCACCTGTTCCGTATAAGTCAGCGTATTACCCCAGCGTATCTGCGGAATCACATATGCACCGCGGCTCTGATAATAATAACCGATTGCGCGGTTCCTGTAAACATTTGTGATTTGTACCGCGAGTGGAGCATCCCGATAAAGGGAACAGTCCGGACTGAGAAGTGGCTTCACACTCTCCGGTGTAACCAGAGTCTGAAGGCAGAATTCTTCTACATAAATTTCCGGAGAGATGAGCACCTTGGAGAATTCCTGATCCATCTCATAAAACCCGATTGCGGTGTTTACATCCCTGTTGCGATTTCGTTTGGTAAACGGAATAATATCGGTTGGAATGATGAAGGTATCTGGCTTATGGATGGTAGGAATGCCCAGATATCCATCAAATATCGCGCCGTGAACCAGTTCCGGGTTCATGCCGTCATCAATCGTTGCTTTACGTCTTCTTACTCTGTTTATTATATCATCCTTTTTGGATAAAAAATTTAAATTTCATTTGCTGAACTCCTGTTTCTATAAAAACAGCCGCTCAGAACGTGTACAGAATATGACAGGGATTACCTGTCCGAAATTCTGCAATATAGCACGTCCAAAGCGGCTTAGCTGCAAGTAATTTTCATATTCAATTATCGAGTTTCATCCATCAGGTATGTCTTGCAGTGCCAATCCGAATGGTAATATCCTCACCGTGCTTTGCTGGACATTTCTGCAAAACATCCAGAGGTGATGAAAGTGGCTTGGGCGGCTTCAACGCAAAACACTTTTGTGGAGGGGGCAATGGCCTGCCCTTGAGCAGCGATAGATAACATTTTGTTTTTCCATAGAAATTCTCATTGCGTCATAAATGTGCATGTTCGCATAAACCTAACATATGCGTTTTGATAAAGGGATTTAGAAACTAGTTTTATGACTCCATGAAATAAGGCGTATATTATACCAGACTTACAAATTCAGTAAGTACGGATATTCCTCCGTCGTTTCCTGCAGCAATTTTATGCGTTATACGACTGATAACACATAACCTGCTTAGATACGCCAAATAATTTTGCTAGTTCACAAACCGCCTGCTCGGCACGAAAATCATCTGTAATTGGATAATTCTGCGCAAATCCTGCTGTCAGATCTCTGAATATCGAAGGTATAATCTTACGCGGCATAAGAAATGCAGCAGCTCCGGTGTTTACCTGATATTCGATTCGGTCGATGGCGGTCACAATTTTCTTTCTTCCAAACAAAGCTTTCCCGGTAGAACAGTAGACGTAATTCGGCTGTATCCATCGGAATTCTGTCTTGTGTAGAACCTGATGCATGACCTCATGCATCACATGGTAAAACGTTCCCGCCCGATATTGCCGGATTCCGGCAGTGTGCTGTCGATGAGGATACATCCTTGAAAAAACAACTTCTATACGGCAGAAGCCCCTGAAAATGCGGCAATTTCAGCATTCTCAGGGGCTTCATGGTGTTTGAATTTATGTGTCAGTATAAAACGAAGCACAATGGTACGCAAAGCAATTCAATCAAAGTACCGCTTATATTTCACAAATGCGTCATCATTCAAGATATCTAAGTTTCCGTCCGTTTTCTGTAAAATAAGATTTCGGCAGATACCTACTCGACGGAGCATCGGCGAAACTCTTGTATTAGTTTGGTTGAGATATGCCGTAATATCTTCCGCAGAAATCGGGATTTTGTAACCTCTGGGGCAGCTTGCTATGATAACCCCCTCATCCCTTAACGGTGCAATAATACGGCGGTACAAAAAGTCCTTAGTGACTCTGTGCGATGTATATTCACGAATTGTTGCCAATATCTGAGCTGCAGAAACATACTGTGTTGGATTGACGTTATTTACATGGAACAGTAAATAGCGCAAAAAAGCCACTTTAACCCTGCTTTCATCGTCTTGTTCATGTTCATACTTTGTAATAAAGTCATATGCACATTTTACTGACAGATCATAAATATCCTGATTGTATTTATAATTGTCAGGATTTGCTGAACCCCAATAAGGCTCCTTTTTGTTGGGAAAATACTCGGTGGCTATAATTTTTCCTTTTAGCATTTCCTGATAATTTGGAGAGTTATTGTCAGTCAATGAGTGCCCGATTGAGCCACCTATTATATCGGCAAGTTGCACGAGAAATTCATCTTTACTATCAACATAATCAAAATCATATTCATTCAACAGATTTAGCTGAGGTCGATTATTCTGGACATATTTTCGGAACGATGCCTGAAACTCGTTTGACCCAATTGAATCCTCAATAATTTTGAGTTTTGGATATACATGATATAGGAGATCATAAAAGCGCTGATGGAGAAATTTTATAAATGACTTCTTATAATTCGTCAAAGGGCTCCCTTGAGCAAACTCTCTTTTGTCTGCGATAAAAAGCAAGACATGAAAATCTATTGCAAGTAGCTGAGCCATGATTCGGCTTCTCCATTTATATTTATTTCCAATTGTGCTTGACTTCATCTCTGTGGCTGCAAAACCATTGTTTTTCTTAACATCAGCCACAGCTGAATGTAAGGCACCTATTTTGCTGTCCTCAACAATTACAGCGCACAAAACGTAGTATTTTGATGCACCTTCGGTAGAAAAATCAAAGCCAAAACTTCCATATTCATCAATATAAGACGTTCGTCCCGGACTAGCTTTGATTTTGTCCTGTAACACTAATTCATCAAAGCTAATTTGATGAGTTTCTTCCATAGTATCCTCCTTCCGTAATTATGTTAATGTGTGCAGCGTGTATTTTACACTATGAATAATTACAGCGCATCCTCAATCGCCACCCAGTGTTCATCTGCCATATCCTCTGCAAACACGGTATTGTTGAGGTACAGCCGATTATCCTTATCCCGGACAAAGCCCCAATGCAGGCCCTTTTCCTCGGCATACGCTTTAAACGCATTAAATTTATTCTCTATCTGCGTGTCGATGTTTTTATCCTGCCCGTGGCTCTCTCCACCCTTGGTTTCAATAACCCAAACGGTGCCGTCTTTCATCATAACGATATAATCGGCATAGAACAGCCACTGGTGCTGAAGCCCGTCTACATAGACGATAGAGAAATACTGCTGCCCAGTATCGCCGTTTTTATAGACCCACTCAATATCTTCTCGGCTCTCGCAATATTGTTCAAAGAGAATTTCCGAGGTGCTGCGCACCAGACTGGTGGCGTAGCCGGAGGTATATTCCTGATAGGCATTACGTAGATATTCCACTTCATTTTTCACACCGGGATCATAGCGGAAGAAATCCTGCTCCGGGATATGGAATACGGATTTCTTCGGATGGAGCAGTATACTCATCTGCTGAGACATACTCGATGTAACTTCCCGGAATTCCTCCTTCAGCAAATGTACATTATTGATGATAAACGCATAAAACTCCGCTGTTTCAAGGGTAAGCAGCTTCTTGGTGTTTGGGCCGCTGCCTTTGCGGAACAGCCGCTCTAAAATGGTCTTGACCTTGGCGGTGGGCATTCCGATGGCACTCTTGATGGAGTCTACGCAGTGGAGCAGTTCCATGCCGTGCTTGTGGGTGTCCACCTTTTTCCGGGTTGTGTAATAGCTTGTGCTTTCAGCCACCATGTCGGTACGCACATATTTTCCGTAGAGAGCGTGACCGAATATTTCAGTGCCAAAGCGATACCCTGCAGCTTCAAATCGAACCTTGTTATCGGTTTTGACGGTTCCCAGACTGTACTTTTTGACCAGAACGTCATAAATTTTATACAGAACCTCTCGCTCTCCGAGACCGTCAAAGTCTTGATCGCGAATTTGCTTCTCCAGCGTGAAAGTTTTGCATTTTTCTTTCAGGAACAGTCGGCGGGTTTCATACGCCTTGTCCATATTGGAGAGTAGCCCAGCTTTATATTTCTCATCGAAGGTATAGACATAACAGAAATCCAGCAGGTCATCTTCATAGTGCTTCGCCTCTGGCATACGGCGAATGCGCCCGATAGTCTGAATTTCAAAGCTCTCGCTCATACCCTCCCGTAATTTAACGAGAATTTTTGCCCGTGGGCAGTCCCAGCCTGTGCTGATGGCCTGCTTCATGAGCAAAAACACGGGAATGCCATCGTTCTCCGTCAGGTTTTCCGGGAGGTCTTTCTTATCCTCGCTCATCCACTTGCTGACCATGCCGTTGTCGTAGGTATAGCCCATGCATTCCAGCTTGCGCTCCACAGCGATAATGGTTTCCGGCCTACCGTTGGGGAACTGAATCAGCACCAGCGGACGGATATTCTTTCCTTTTTCCTGATAGCGGATGGAGATTGCTTTCCGCTTTGCGTCCGCAAGGTCAAGGAGATAGTCGTAATCGTCTGTAATTTCCAGATTTTCCTCGATACCCTCATTCACATACAGAGCCTTGGTAATCAGCCCTGCATTAATGACATCCACTTCATCAATTTCAAAAAATTCATACCGTTTGTTCTGGACAGCGGTTGCGCTGACACGAATGATATGTTTGGCAGAAAAGGCGTCAATGATACTTTTGGCCTTAGCGGTATTGTTGGAATGCTCCTCATCAATGATGACCATAAACTCCACGCCGCTGCGGTGTGCATCCGCTATGCGGTCAAACAGATTTTTCCGTTCACTGTCCCGGATAGCGGTATTGCCTCGCTTCGTGACAAGTTCCCAGTTGATAAAGGTAGTGCTGCCGGGAGCGAATCCGCTAGACAGTGCTTCAAACAGATTCTGCGTCACCCGTCCGGGGGCGAATTTGCGCATTTTATCCCGACTTTGTTCCTCCAGATTGCCTTTGCCGGGGCAGAGCCAGATAAACGCCATGTTATCTACTACATTGGTCAGGAATTTATCCACATAGTCAATAAGAATAATGGTCTTGCCCGATCCGGTGGGCGCTTTCATAATAATCGTCTGTTTGCTATCGTCCTTCGCCGTCAGGTCAAGGAGCTTGATAACAGCCTTTTCCTGAAAGTCGAACAGATTGATGGTCAGTCCGGGATTTACCATACTTCGCCCACCTCCTGTAGCTCAAATTTAAAGTAGTTATCCGGGATAATGTGCATCTCTACGCTGCCAAACAGCTCATTCTGGCTGGTAGTCAGCAACACGTTTTTGGAGATATACAGCGCCTTGATTTCGTCCTGCTGCGCCCAGTTTTGTTCCAGCTCATCCGCCTCCGTGTCTGACATAATCATCCGGTAGGCACTGCCGTCAATTTTCACGCCATGCTCCAGCTGAATCATCTCCTGAATGTGGGCAAGCAGCGCTTCGCTCACATCTTCCGTGTTCTTCGGAACAAAATCTGTACGGTAATATTTTAGATTGGCCGGGAGGCCATCTGAAAATACAGTGCCATCTTCTCTTTTTCCCGTAAACACAGTTTTCAGTCGTGGATAAGTAACTTCCGTACAAATGTTATTCTGATTGTTGGTGCAGAGTATAAATTTCCTGCTTCCCGCATCAGACTTGTTTAGCTCTAAAACAGCCTCGCCTGTTGTCCCAGAACCAGCAAAAAAATCAAGGATAATACTATTAGGCTCTGTTGTCGCACGCAGAATTTCGATAATATATTCCAGCGGCTTTGGGTATGGAAATCTTTTATCTCCAAAGATAGAGCGAACATGAGAAGAACCTTTCGTAGTAAAAAAGTCTTTCTCTGCCCAGATAGTCGGAATTTCACTTCCTACAGTTTGGTTTTTGCCGAACATTAGAGTGGGCATACCGTCTTCATGCCCAATGACCTTCAATTCTCCTGAATCAATCTTTTTGATTACTCCGTCCGGCAAATACTGAATACTGTACTCATTCGGATTTGCTTTGGATTTATTTTTGCTTACTTTAATATAGCCTTTCTCCCAGTCGTGCAACAGACGAGGTGAAATCAGGCGCCATACGCACTCTGCACCTTTACTGCTGACAGGCCATAATGCCGCCGTTCCTTCTGGGGCCTCGGAGTAATCAAAAGGAAAATCTTTAAAGTCACCCGTATAGATATTTTCATTTGCTCTTTCAGTGAGCGATTTTCCAACGCCCACAATGTGCATCGTCTTCTTATCTATAAAAATAGGATATGTTTGGTTTGGCCGTGTCGTTTTATCAAAGGTACTCAGGGTTAATCCCTCGAATGGAGAGCGTTCTACACCACCAGTAAAACTCATTGTTTTAGGCTGAAAGTCCTCTTTGGTGATAAATACGAGGTACTCTTGTACAAATGTAAACCCACCGTTTGGCTTGCCGCCTGAAGTTTGAACCGTAACACAAACGACTTGCTTATCATCAAACATTTCTTGGCACAAAACCATCAAATTATGTACTTCCTGATAGCCAATACTGATAACGATTACACCTTTATCAGATAGCAACTTACTTGCAATAGAGAGGCGTTCAGACATGAAAGAAAGCCACTTACTGTGATTAAATCCATCATTAGAATCAACATACGCATCATCATAGATAAAATCCTTGCTGCCAGTGTTATAAGGTGGATCAATGTATATAACATCAATCTTCCCGGTATGTGTCTTTTCCAGCAGCCGCAGACTATGGAGGTTATCGCCTTCCAGCAGAAAGTTGTAGGTTTCGCCGGGTGCCGCGCTAATTTCCCGCTCCGGCACCTCGGTGAACACGGGGATATTATACCGCATCTGTACGTCAACAGATTCCTCGTGCCGCTCCCACACAAGGCCGTATTTCTTCTCGTTCAGCGCGCTCTCGATTTCACCGATGGCAACCAGTACATCGTCATCATCTTTATGTTCCTCGCGGATGGTCTGGAGAAATTCCAGCATCCGCTGGCGTTTCTGTTGGGATAGATTAGCCATCGTTTTTCTCCTCGTCCTTAATATATTCCACAATGTCCCCAAAGTCGCAGTCCAGCACATTGCAAATTCGGCTCAGTACCGTTAGCGTGACTTCTTTATCTTCCTCATTCGAGTCAGAGTGTTGGGCGCAATATCAGCAGCCTTACGCATTTCTGCTTGGCTCATTTTTTGTCAATCAGAAGTTTCCATAGGCGGTTATATGATACAGCCATGCGACACCTTCTTGTTTAACGTGCGAAATTGTATTTATTATAACGCATAATTCGACTGTTTTCAATCGGTCTTCGCACTGTGCTGTGAAGAGTGCATTATGCAGTATGAACATTCCGCGGAGATAATTTTTGTCGGGGTTATTCCTGAAAAACCGCTTGCTATTTCAGGCGGTTAAAGTGATATATGTACATACCAAAACGAAGGAGGCACACTCCATGAAGTACAGAATCGCAGCAATCGACAACGTCATCGACCAGTAGTTCTGATGGACAGACCTAGGGATTAACAGCACCTTTTTCGGTCTATCGGTCTAATTGAGACAATAGCCGCATTTCAGGAGCGGGGCTGCACACTGGATGGGCTGGCGAAGGTCAACAGCCGCTGCCCGGACTGGTGCACAGGGGAAAGAAAGGTTATTACGGCTTTCCAGCTGAGCCTGCACTGACCCCAGATTTGGGCTGAGTGAAAAAAAGTGAATCATGGATTACAGGAAGATTGCCGAGCGGGTGAGCCGCCAGTTTTCCGCTGGATGCCGTGTGGAACTGGTGCAGATGGATGATCCAGCAGCACCGCCCCAAGAGTGGGCAATATAAGCAATGACAACGTCTGCCTCATTGACCATCCATTTATTTCGCCAGGAGATCGCGCAGCGCGAATTAACGCTTTCAATTCCTAACGGCAGCATGCTCTCTCCATACTCGTATAGATTCCACAAATCCTTTTCTCTAGGTATGTAAACCAATATCACATTATAGCTGATGTGTGGATATTTTATTTTCATTTTTTGCAATACGCTCAGCGCCATGCTGCCAAATCGGCCCTGGTTTCCCACGAGGAAAAGAGTTGCACCTTCATCGACAATTATCTTTTCTACAGCCTCTTCGAGCTTCTCATATACGCTTGAAGGGGCATTTTTATGCCTGAAAAAGCAGCAAGTGATTTTACTATTGCTAAAAACATTAGCTAAGTGCTTTTGTGCAGGCACAGCTTTTTTAGAGGAAAGAAATTATAATAAAGATGAGCAATCAGACCACTATAAAGGATCAGGAGATGATGCACATTGAATAATGAAAAGGAAAAGCAAGTTCGAAAACAGAGACAGATTCATTCATTTGGGCATCGCCATCGCTATGATCCGGAAGATGCGTGGGCTGTCTCGGGGACAGTTGGCAGAGAAGACTAACGTTAGCCGCTCACATATCAGTTCCATTTAGGTACTGTGAATTGCTCAACCTTTTTTCTTAAGGTTTTATTAATATTGCGGATGCTTTGGAAATTGGTCCTGTCGACTTAATTACAACTTCGATTGCCGGGACGCTTTTGTAATTCGTTGCAAAGGCGTACCTTATTTTTTGCCTTTAGACGACAAAACCGATTCCGCAGTCCTCACTCGAGATTTGGTCAAGCACTCCGAATTTCAAAAAATCGAAGGACGATATGCTGATAATTTCAACGAGAACAGCTCCGCCACAATAATTGCAGCGATTACTACTGTAGCTAAATGCTGGTATCTGTTGTTCTGCTTGAACAGGTGCGCACGATCAAGCAGAATGAACTGGATGAATACATCGGCATTGTCTATGATGAAACGCTGCAGAACACCATCAGTAATTCGTTCAGAAAGACTTTTGGAAGGTGGCAGCGTACCGCACGTTCTGAGGTTCGCTGCCTCTGTAATTGCTGTATGCAGGAGTACATAGACACTCGCACCTATATCATCAGTAGGTTGAACCCGTTCCAGAAGCAGAAGGAAAATTGTGACCGGTGCGGAAAACCCGGTTATGACTATACACTGCGAAAACGCAGAAATAAGTTCTAAATACTACAACGTACAAAAAGCTTGCGGCATAAAGGCGGTAGCTCATAAGGAAACATGACAAAAACTATGAGTTATGCCAGGTAAACGGAAAAATGAAAAACTCTATGCGACCACGAAATCTTTCGCATAGAGTTTTTTCATGTTAGGGATATTGTTTTTGAGTTTTTCAGCGTTCGCAGAAAGCGTAGCCGTCACCGCAGGTGGCGATCTCAGGGGTTTGGGGATATGTCACCAACAAGCATTATTGCAGGTTTTCCGGGAACGGAAAATCTGCAATAATACGCAATCTTACGGAAGATTGCATTGCTTGCCGAATTTGAAAATTTGACAAAATACATATGTACAAATATAATATAGGTGTTATATTATACGGATATGCGTATGTTATGGAGGGCGAAATGGATTACATATCAGTTAAAGAAGCAGCCGAAAAGTGGGAAATCTCGGAACGGCGAATTCAAAAGCTGTGTGAGGATGGAAGAATTGACGGTGTTGAACGATTCGGCAGATCGTGGATGATACCCAGGAATTCTAAAAAACCAAATGATTTACGAAGGCGTAGCACCCAACAAGAAAGGCGGTGATATTCATGTATAACCCACAACTTGAAACATTTATCAAAGTGGCTGACGCCGGAAGTTTTAATAAAGCGGCAGAACAATCCTTTATCACAGCTACGGCTGTGATTAAGCAAATAAATCTTTTAGAGACAGCTTTAGGGGTAGCACTATTTGACCGCACACATCGTGGACTTACTTTAACCAAAGCAGGAAAATCTCTGTATCGGGATTCAAAATATATTATTCAATATTGCCGTGATTCCGTTGTTCGGGCAAAGAACGCCATGCAGCAGGACGAGCAGATTATTCGTATCGGTACCTCTCTCATGACACCGGCACAGGTACTATTGGCTTTATGGCCTAAAATTCACGAGCATTATCCTAATATGAAATTTCAGCTTGTACCCTTTGAAAACACGCCGGAAAATGCAAAAGAAATCCTTGCCAACCTCGGACAGAATATTGATATTGTTGCAGGAATTTTTGATGAAACATTGCTGGATTTGAGAAAATGCAAAGGTTTTGAATTGATGCGCAATCCGATTTGCTGTGCAGTTTCCATTAATCACCCGTTGGCAGAAAAAGATAGGCTCAAAGTTACTGACTTATATGGTGAAAACTTAATGCTTATTCATCGTGGCTGGAGCCACTATGTTGACAAGCTACGGGATGATTTGTGGATGAACCATCCGCAGATTAAGATTATAGATTTTGACTTTTACAATGTCAGCGTTTTTAATCAGTGCGAAAACAGTAACGACGTTTTAATGGCGATTGATTCATGGCAGAGTGTGCATCCGCTGCTTAAAATCATTCCTGTAGAATGGGATTACTCCATTCCGTATGGGCTGCTCCATTCGCCGGAGCCGACAAAAACTGTTCAGGATTTCCTTTCCATTATTCAGACAATTAAATAAACGAAGTTATAACCTTTAGGTATAAACTGATGAACGAATCGAGACTTCTGTTGAGGTCTCGATTTTTTTATAATGTAGGTGTAAAGAAAAAGCGGAGGTGATCGAAATGAAGAAAGTAACCATTCTTTTTATGATATTTCTTGTGATTTTCTGTTTCGCCGGTTGTTCGTCTGAAGATACTTCCTCCGTCAGCCCCGAAACAGAAAACACAGCGGAATCACAAACGGAGCAAATGAATTTGAGCAGCTTTGATAAAAACACCCGTATAACAGATGTGATCAACGATTCTTCTTTTGGTGATTATGGCAGATTGATTTTTCCGGCTGATACCGGATATTACAGCGGAGACACGCTGGAAGAATTAAGACTCACATGGTACAACAACATTTCACCGGATAAGACAGTGGAAATTGCAAACTATCTGAAAAGCCATGCCGACGCCGGAGAAACCGTATTCTATGATATTTATACGGAAGAAGAAAAGGCGGCTGACCCGGATAAAGAAGATACGGGGCTGTTCTTTTTCAAAGGCAATCCCGGTGAGAAGTTTGCTGTGTGCAACGCAGGCGGCGGATTTGCTTATGTGGGAGCGATGCAGGACAGTTTCCCTCATGCGTTGGAATTATCAAAAAAAGGCTATAACGCCTTTGCTTTGATTTATCGTCCCGGCGCACAAACTGCCTGCGAAGATTTGGCAAGAGCCATCAGTTTTATTTTTGAACACGCCGAGGAATTGGAGGTGGATACCGATTGCTACTCTCTTTGGGGCGGTTCGGCAGGTGCAAGAATGGCAGCATGGCTCGGCTCCTATGGTCCCGCTGCTTTCGGCGGCAATGATTTACCCCAGCCGGGAGCCGTTATCATGCAGTACACAGGTCATAGCGACTACACAGAGAACGACCCGCCAACTTATGCCTGCGTAGGAGAAAATGATGGTATCGCAAGCTGGCGCACCATGCAGCAGCGTTTGGAGGTTTTGGACTCTCTTGGTATTGATACAGAATTTCATAAATACCCCGGACTGGCACACGGTTTTGGTATTGGAATCGGAACAGCAGCCGAGGGCTGGGTTGATGATGCCGTTGCCTTTTGGGAAAACCAAATGGAGGAATAACAGATGAACAATTTTATTTTTGAAAACGACACTAAAGTTTATTTTGGTAAAGGCTGTGTGAAAGAATATCTCTCCAGCGTTTTAAGCCATTATGGAAAAACCGTTATGCTCGCCTATGGCGGTGGGGCTATCAAGAAAAACGGTATCTATGATGAAATCGTTGAGGCCTTGACCGCCGCAAAGAAAACTATCGTTGAGTTTTCCGGCATTATGGCTAACCCCACCTATGCAAAAGTTTTGGAAGGCGCAGCCCTTGCAAGAGAAAAAGGCGTTGATTTCATTCTCGGTGTTGGCGGTGGTTCTGTGATGGACTGCTGCAAGGCGGCTTCACTGGCTGCCCGGTATGAGGGTGATATATGGAACGACTTTTGGGAGCGAGCCGGTATTGTGGATTTTGAGCCGCTTCCGCTTGGATTCGTGGTTACGGTTACAGGCACCGGTAGCGAGTGCAACGGCGGAGCTGTTATCACCAATGAGGAGTGTAAAATCAAGACGGGGCGGGACTATCCTGCCTGCAATGCAAAGTTCGCTATGCTTGACCCCGCTTACACGATGACCGTTCCCCTGCGTCAGACTATTTCCGGCGGTTTCGATATTCTCTCTCATATTATGGAGACCTATTTCAGCGAGCCGAATGAAGATAATGTTTCTGATAACATTTCAGAGGCGTTGATGAAAAGTGTAATCCACAATCTGCGGGAGGTGATAAAAAATCCGAAAGACTATACTGCCCGGAGCAACCTTATGTGGGCGGCGACTATGGCAGAAAACCGTATCATCAAGCTGGGCAAGCGGTGTGATTTTCAGTGTCATCAAATGGAACATCAGCTTGGTGCTTACACCGACTGCAATCACGGCGAAGGGCTGGCGGTGTTGCATCCGATCTACTATCGTCACATTTATAAAGACGGTTTGCCGAAGTTCATTCGCTTTGCAGAAAATGTCTGGAATATTCCCCGTGATGGCATGAGCGATGAAGAACTTGCAAAATCCGGCGTGAAATCACTGGCTATGTTTATCGCAGAAATTGGCTTGCCTACTACGCTGACCGAATTGGGAATTACAGACGAAGCGCTTCTGGGAGAGGTGGCAGATTCCTGTAATATCGCTCCCGGAAGTTACAAAAAAATGACAGCCGAAGAAATCCGGCAGATATTAAAAGAATCCATATAATTTAGGAGGTAAACACCATGAAAAAAGTAATTTCTTTATTCCTTGCACTGACTTTCGTTTTCACACTGGCAGCTTGCAGCAACAATCAGCCGCAGACAAATGATTCATCTGAATCTTTATCCGAGCCAACAACAGAAAGTGCAGAAACACCTGCGGATATTTCTGCTTCCGAATCTTCTGAATCAGAAAACGGAAAGACATTGGTGGTCTATTTTTCCGCCACAGGCAACACGGAAGCAGCAGCCACTTACATCGCACAGGAAACCGGCGGCGACCTGTTCGAGCTGGAACCGGCAGAACCCTACACGGATGAAGATTTGAATTATAGCAATGAGGACAGCCGTGTATCCAGAGAGCACGAGGATGAATCCTTGCGGGATGTGGAGCTTGCGGCGGATACCGTGGAAAACTGGGATGAATACGATACCGTGTTTATCGGATATCCCATTTGGTGGGATATTGCTGCGTGGCCGGTAAATGACTTTGTAAAATCCAATGATTTTACAGGCAAAACGGTAATACCTTTTGCTACCTCTGCTAATGACGATATCGGTGAAAGCGGTAAATTGTTAGAGGAAATGGCCGGAACCGGAAACTGGCTGGAGGGTGAACGCTTTTCTTCCAGTGTCTCAAAAGATGCGGTAACAGAATGGATTGAAGGTCTGAATCTGTAAAAGTAAGATAAAGATTTATCCGATAGTAACTCAAAAATAAAAAAAATCAATTTTAGGAGGAAACCATTATGAAAAAAATAATTTCCCTGTGCCTTGCGCTGACTATGATTTTTGCACTGGCAGCTTGTAGTAATAGTCAATCTGCAGACGAAAATTCATCGGAATCTTCTTCATCTGTACCTGCTACGGAAAGTGCAGAGCAGACAGAGCAGTCATCTTCTTCTGATGAAGAAGAACCTGCTGAAACACCTTCTGAACAGTCGGAAACGGATGCGAAAACCCTTGTTGTTTACTTCTCCATGCCGGAAACAACTGATCCAAACAACATGACGCAAGAGGAAGATAACAGTGTTGTTGTCATTAACGGAGAAGTTCTCGGAAACACCCAGTATGTAGCTTATGTGATTCAGGAGCAGACAAACGCAGATATTTTCCGTATCGAACCGGAAACTCCCTATCCGACTGACCATGACACTCTTGTCGATCTGGCGGCTGACGAGCAGGATGACAATGCCCGTCCCGCTATTAAGGATACGATTGAGAACCTTGACCAATACGATACCATCTTTGTAGGTTATCCCAACTGGTGGGGCGATATGCCGATGATTCTCTATACGTTCTTTGATACTTATGATTTTTCCGGCAAAACCATTATTCCGTTTAACACTCACGGCGGCAGTGGATTTTCCGGCACCATCGGCACCATTGCAGAACTGGAGCCAAATGCCGAAGTCAACGAGGACGGATTTACAGTATCCCGCAACAATGTGCAGGAAGCTGAGCCGGATATTATAAGCTGGCTGGATGAACTTGGCTATTAAGGAGGAGGCTGTTATGAGCAAAAAAGTATTGATTTTATCCGGTAGTCCCCGTAAGGGAGGCAATTCCGATGTGTTATGTGATGCGTTTATGAAAGGGGCGCAGGAAGCCGGTAACGAGGTAGAAAAGATTTTTCTGCGAAGCAAAAAGATTGGCTATTGCAACGCCTGTTACTACTGCAAAAAAAGCGGCGGTGTCTGTGCCATTAAAGACGATATGGCGGAAATCCTTGAGAAAATGCACTGGGCGGATGTTATCGTTATGGCAAGCCCTGTCTATTTTTACTCTATCGACGCACAGATGAAAACCGTGATTGACCGTACAGTGGCACAGTGGACGCAGATTAAGAACAAAGAGTTTTATTACATTATGACTGCTGCGGAGGAAAGCAGCACCGTTATGGATTGCACTTTAGAGTGTTTCCGAGGTCTTGCCGCCTGCCTTTCCGGCTCAAAGGAAATGGGCGTTATTTACGGAAAAGGCGTTTATGAAGCCGGTGCGATTAAGAACACAGCTACGATGCAGCAAGCCTATGAAATGGGCAAAGGAATTTAAGGAGAACATACCATGCAAAAAAGAAAACTTGGTAACAGTGATTTGATGGTCAATCCGGTGGGTCTTGGCTGTATGGGATTCAGCCATGCTTCCGGTGAGCCGACCGAAAAAAACACTGCAATAAAAACATTACGGCAGGCTTATGAGATGGGCTATGACTTTTTTGACACCGCCGAAGCCTATACGGGCTTCTTCGCGGACGGCTCTGTGTCCTATAATGAAGAATTAGTAGGTCAGGCACTGCATGATGTAAGGGACAAAGTTGTGATCGCCACCAAAATGGGTGTTTTCCATAACGAAGATTTATCCCTTTCTTTGGACAGCCGTCCGGAAACCATCCAAAAAAGCGTGGAGGGCAGTTTGAAAAAGCTGGGTACGGATTATATCGATTTGTATTATCAGCATCGCATAGACCCAAAGGTTGAACCGGAGGTTGTTGCGGAAACCATGTCTGAACTCATCAAAGAAGGTAAAATCCGACATTGGGGAATTTCCGAAACAACGGAAGAATACCTGCGGCGGGCACATGCGGTATGCCCGGTGACTGCTATAGAGAACCGATATTCCATGATGGCAAGGTGGCATGAATCTATTTTTCCTGTGTGCGAAGAATTGAATGTGTCTTATGTGGCTTTTTCTCCTATGGCAAACGGCTTTCTGACCGGACAATATACACCGGGTACTGCCTTTGAGGGAAAGCATGACTACCGGGCAGGTATGCCGCAGTACACAGAAGAAGGATACAACAAAGCCAAAGAACTTTTGGAATTGCTGGAACGGATGGCACAGGAAAAGAATTGCACGATGAGTCAACTGTCATTGGCTTGGATGATTTGCAAAAAGCCTTATATTATTCCGATTCCCGGTTCCAGAAAGCCTGACCGGATTCGTGAAAATTTTGCCGCAGGCGATATTCTCTTAACTGCCGGTGAAATTTCTGAAATTGATAACAAATTAAACTCTATGACATTTGATGTCTTTGGCGGTCATCGTGCAAAATAACGGAGGTGAAAACGATGAAAGTATTGCTTGTAAACGGAAGTCCTCATAAAGAGGGTTGTACCTACACAGCTCTTTGCGAGGTGTCCGAAGCATTGAATAAAAACGGAATTGATACTGATGTTTTCTGGATTGGCAACAAGGCGATTTCCGGCTGTATTGCCTGTAAAGCCTGTGTGAAGAAAGGTGTATGTGCTCTTGGCGGAACGGTAAATGATTTTTTGGAGATCGCCGGAGATTATGACGGTTTTGTATTCGGCACTCCGGTTCATTGGGGAGCAGCCAGCGGCGCTCTGACTTCTTTTCTTGACCGTGCTTTTTATGCTGACCTGTGCGGCGGAGGAAATCGTTTCCTCTTAAAGCCTGCGGCTGCTGTTGTATCTGCCCGTCGCGCCGGAACCACGGCAACATGGGATCAGATCAATAAATATTTTGCCCTGATGCAGATGCCGATTATTTCTTCCCGCTACTGGACGATTGTTCACGGTGCTACCCCGGAACAAGTGAAGAAAGATGAGGAAGGTATGCAGACTATGCGGATTTTAGGAAAAAACATGGCTTATTTTTTACGCTGCATAGAGGCTGGCCGGCAGCTCTGTATCGACCGACCGGAAACAGAAGCCGTTACCTTTACAAATTTTATTCGGGAATAAGGATTAGCACAAAGGAGGTGAATCGTATGAACCCACAAGCACTTAAAAAGTTAACATTGGATTTCATTATGACAATCCTCCTGCTTCTTCTGATGACCTATGAACTAATCGGCAGAACCACACATGAATGGCTCGGAACTGGAATGCTTTTGTTAGTGCTTATTCATCATATTTTCAATCATAAGTGGAGCAAGGCTGTTTTCAAAGGAAAATATACGCCATACCGTATGATACAAATCGTACTCGTAGCACTGTTAGTGTTATGTATGCTCGGCTCTATGATTAGTGGAATTATGCTGTCCCGCTATGTGTTCGATTTTCTGCCCATTCAAGGCGGACACTCCTTTGCCAGAAATCTGCATATGGTTTCAGCCTATTGGGGATTTGTTTTCATGGCGGTTCATCTTGGTCTCCATTGGGGCATGGTGATGAACATAGCAAACAGGCACATCAAAAAACCGTCTGCAATCCGCAAATGGATTCTTCGAGGCTTTGCGTTGCTGATTGCCGGATATGGTGTTTATGCTTTTATAAACCGTGACATCTTCAGTTATATGGTGCTGAAGGAGCAGTTTGTGTATTTCAATTATGAAGAACCGATTGTCCGATTTTTAGCAGATTATTTGTCGATTATGTGTCTGTTTGGATGCATTGGTTATTATATGAGAAAATATTCTAAAAAATAATTTGGTGGTGATTTTATGGGAAATTAGTTGTATTGGATTTATCCGAGAGCGGTGTGCAGATTGGTGAGAAATTAGCACTCTTACTTGACGAACAACAGAGGAAAGAACTCGCGAAATATCTTCTTGATAATTCTGTGGAAACAAATGCAGGTGCTACATATCAGCATTTAAGACACGGTTGGCAATTAGATGATTTCCTCACGGAAATTCAGGAAGGCGACTTATATCTTTGTGTAGAACAACGTATTGTAAAAGTAAGAGAAGAAAAAATCGAACTTACTGCTAAAGAATTTGATATTCTGGCGCTGCTCATTATGAATCCAAATCGGGTATTTACCTATGAACTTATTATGGATTTGGTCTGGAAAGAGGATTATGCTTACTATTCCAGAAAAGCAATCAATAACCATGTATGTAATCTCCGGAAAAAATTAAAGATAGACCCAGGCGATCCCGACTATATCAAAAGCGTTACCGGAATCGGATATAAGTTTGTGTTACCATAAATTCACACCATAGGGTAAAACCTGAGGTGTGAATTTTTTTGTATTTTCTCAGTACAGACGGCAACTTTCTCCTGAAATATGTACTGAATAATGGAGGAATTTTGGGGCTGCCACTTCTGACAGGGAAAATTGTGATTTTTTTGTGAAATTATCAAAAAGCCCCCCTATTTTTGCCAAAAAAATGTACGGAATAGTGAAGGGATATTTTTTGACAGTCAGGAGGTGAAGCATATAAAAGACAAAATACCAGTCATGGATTACAGCCAATACCGGAGGGCAAGAAAATTAGTCCATGCGTGCTGCAATTATGATAACGGAAACTGTATCATTCTGGATGACAGGGAAGAATGCGTCTGTGTCCAGAGCATTTCCTACTCGCTTTTATGCAGATGGTTTCGGATTGCGGTTCTCCCATTGGACAAGCCTTTAAAAACAGTCCTGTTATACAGAGGAAGTATGAAGCGATGTGTTGTCTGTGGTCAGCCATTTCTCCCCGGTTCCAACCGGGCAAAATACTGTAAGCCCTGTGCGGCAAAGGTGCATCGAAAACAGAAGAATGCCAGCGACCATAAAAGAAGGCTCCTATGCGGACAATTAGGAGCGAAAAAACCTTGATATAGCTGGACGTTTCAACTCTTGTCAGCGGGTTGGCAGTATAAATCCCTTCCACACCCGAAAAGCAGGCTTGAAACTGTCCGCAGAGGTAATTTCACCTATCCGGGATTTTCCCGATTAGGTAAGTACCTACTTCTCTTATATTTCATGTATTTTAGAGTTCGCTCCCAAACGGGGTTATCCTGTTTTGGAATTTCGGAGACTTGAAAAGCTGCCCATCTGCACTGCCCCAAAGCTGTCTTTCCGGCAGTGGATATTTCGACGCTTTGGAGAGCCGGAGAATAGACGGAAATTAAAGAGAAATAAGTAAATTATAAAATAGTCAATATCAATCCAATCAATCAGGATGGATTGATGGAAAGGAACAATGTATGCAGAATAATATTTTTATCCCCTATAAAGCTGATACAACAGTACCGCCGTATCTTCCGTTTCTGCGTTTTTTGGTAACACTCAATTTATCCAATGACGCAAAGGTGCTTTATGCCCTGCTCTTTGACCGGGCAGGCATTTCAAGAGAAAACGGTTACATAGAAACAGACGGAACGGTGCGGCTGTATTTTACAGTAGAAGAAGCAAAAGGGAAATTACACCGGAGCCGTCAGGTAACGACCCGTGCGTTTCAGGAATTAGAGCACAGTGGACTGATTATCCGTAGGAAACAGGGGCTTGGCAGACCGGCAGTAATTACCCTAAAGATTCTGGCGGCAGGAAAGGGGAACTGACTGAATCGCAGATAAAAAAGATTTGAGTACACTTCCGCAATTTCTAAAACCGGAAGTGGCAGAACGTGTGGCAGAGCATTTCAAAGACGGCGTGTTTGAATTTGATTTTGATACTGAGGAACATATTGCGGTGGAGGGCAACACGGTTTACCATGTGATTCCCCATTATGCCGGTGATGATGCGGAAAATGTGCTGAACAAGCTGCGCCGGATGATTGCAAAAAACTTGGAGAAAATGTAAATGAGGGAGGCTGAAATAACAGAAAGAATGCGTTATAATACAGGTAACCGTTTACCTGGCTGTTATCCCTTTTTCGGGAGGAAAGGAGCTACTTATGAACCAGCAGCCAGATAAAATTACAGCTTTATATTGTCGTTTAAGCCAGGACGATGCCCTTGACGGAGAATCCAACAGTATTACCAATCAAAAGGTACTGCTCTCCAAATATGCTGCAGAACACGGCTTCCGCAATACCATGTTCTTCGTGGATGACGGATTTTCAGGAATGAGTTTTCAAAGACCCGGATTTCAGGAAATGATGAAATATGTGGAGGACTATTCTGTTTCCACTCTGATTGTCAAAGACCTGTCCCGGCTCGGCAGGGAGTATTCCTATATGGGACGTTTGCAGGATTTTATTTTCCCGGCCTACGATGTCCGCTTCATTGCAATCAATGACGATGTGGACAGCGCTAAAGGAGAAAATGATTTCGCCGTTTTCAAAAATGTGTTCAATGATTATTACGCAAAGGACACCAGTAAGAAAATCCGGGCAGTCGTTAAAATGCGGGGTGAAGCCGGGGAACACCTTGCCAGTAACCCTCCCTACGGCTATATCAAAGATCCTCATGACAAAAAGAAATGGATTGTGGATGAAGAAGCGGCTAAGGTGGTGCGACGTATCTTTGACCTGTGCATTGCGGGGAAAGGGCCGATGCAGATAGCAAAAATACTGACAGCAGAAAAGGTGCTGACTGTTACAGCCTACCATGCCAAACAGAAAGGCTGGACAATGCCGGATAATCTATATGGATGGAACAAAAAGTCAATCGCCGGTATTTTGGAACGGCGGGAATATACCGGATGTACGGTTAATTTCAAGACCTATACCAAATCCCTGAAATTTAAGAAACGGCTGGAAAATCCGAAAGAAAATCAGCGCATATTTGAAGGAACACAGCCGGCAATCATTGAGTACGGACAATGGGAACGGGTACAGGTTCTCAGGGAAAATAAACGCAGACCGACCAAAACCGGCAAGACAAGCATTTTCTCCGGCCTTGTTCACTGTGCTGACTGCGGAGCTAAGCTCTATTACTGTACCTGCAACAGCTACAAAGATGATTCGCAAGATCATTTCGTCTGCTCCAATTACAAAAACAATACCGGTTCCTGCCAGATTCATTATATCCGTGAAATCACGCTGTATAAGCGAGTGCTGGAATGTGTTCAACGGACACTGACTTATGTGCGGCTGTTTCAGGATGACTTCACCCAGGAAATGCTGATGCAGGATGAAGCCAGCCGGAAAGCAGAACTGGCACAGAAACGAAAAGCCCTGTCAGGCGCACAGAAGCGTATGGAGGACTTGGATAAAATCATCCAACACCTTTATGAAGATAATGTTTTAGGGAAACTAAGTGACCTCCGTTTCCAGAAGTTATCTGCACAGTATGAGACCGAACAGGCAGAAATCAGGCAGCTTTCCGAAACACTGGAACGGGAAATTGCAGAAGAAGCCGAGCAGGTTTCGGATGTGGGGCGTTTCTTACAGCTTGCGGAACGGTATTCCGATATACAGGAGCTTGACGCTGCGACAGTCAACGAACTGATTGAAAAAATCGTCATCCATAGCCCGGAGAAAATCAACGGAAGAAAGCATGTGACGATTGAGATTTACTTTACTTATGTAGGCAAAATTCGGATTCCTCTTCAAAAACCGGAGCTGCCTGCAAGCACGGAAAAACCGGCGTGATTGTTACCACGCCGGTTCTACCGGGAAATTTCTTTACTTCCTCATGAGCCTCCGCCTAAAAGTTGTGAGCTTTTCATTTTTCATCCTTGATGTTTGTTTCTCTTTACAGTATAATCATAGTGCAAGCATGGCCCCCGTTCACTCAAACCTTTAAGCAAAGCACTCTCCGAAATCAATTCGGTATGCCCAAATTCCAAAACAGCTGGAACAAAATTCCGGAGATTTCAGCGAAAAGCAGAAAAATCGGGGAAAGTAAGTCGAAATAAAGCCCAAAACGGCCAAAAGAGACACCGGATAATAGATTCCGAAGAGAGTGGGAATGATTTCAACCAGTGAAAAAGCCTGTATTTATGCAGCTTTAGGCGCTTAGGGGAGCTTTTTGATAACAATTTGAGACAGCAGTGAGAGCCGTGCTTCTTGTAATCCAGCGGTTTGTGGGTAAGAGAATGATAAAAAACGGCTTCTAGATATAACAATCCATATTATAAACTAAATCCTTAGCTGTGGGTATGAAACTCATAGCTAAGGGCTTTTTGTTATACTTATTTATTTTTTATGTTATAATGAAAATATATATCATAACAGATGCCATAACAGATGCTGAAACGGTACAGAAAGGACGAAAAGAGATGAAAATTAAAGTGCAGTACACTACTATGATTGTTAAAAACTTGGACGAATCTGTAAAATTCTACAGAGACGTATTGGGGTTTAGCGAAGGGTATCATGTGGACACTCCCGATGGCGGCCGCATAACCATCATGGAAAGTGAAGGCGGCGCGGCAGTAGAGCTGATTGAGAATGAAAAATTTGAAGTCGGTCTGTATTCAGTGGGCACTGATGTAGATAATCTGGACGAGGCCGTTCAGCGTTTGCGTGAGAGCGGATATGAGACTTTGGGACCGGCAGTACCCACCTCTGTAGGGAAAATGACATTCGTTCAAGATCCGAATGGCGTGAGGATATGCCTGATAGAGCATTCGGAGGAATATAAGAAAAAGTATATGTAAGGTACGCGGCTAATCAGAATTTGTCTATTTTGATTTGCAATTCTTCTATCAGCTTGGAGATATGATAAGCGTCGCAGACAGCGTGAGCTATTACGATGTTGAAAGGCATTTTCAGTCTGCCGTTTTCTTCAAAATATTTGCCGTATGTGATTACCGGAAAAAACTGAGGCTCTGAGTCATACGTCCATGTGTTAAACGCCGTGAAGGACACCCAGGGTTCGCAGGATATGCAGAAAAAATTAGCAGGCTGATTTTCTTTGACCTTTATTCCCTTTGTATTCTTGTATTTCTCCATATCTTCAATCATATTTGAATAGAAAGTTTCAAAGTCGGGAGAAAAATCCGTCCATACGTCGGAAAAGGTGCAGTCGTCCTTGTGGAATATTGTATAATTGGGGAGAACGTGATCCCAGATGCACAGTCTGCCGTCTTTATCTCTAAACATGCGCATGCTATCCATAGAGTTCACAGTGCAGGCGGTGCAGTACACAAAAGAAGGGTAAAATCTCAAGCTGCGCTTGCGGCAGGACTGCACGAGTCTCGTTACGTCGAGATTTACCGTCATGCTGCATCCCACTTTCAGCTTTTGTGTGTAATAAAGGTAATGCTCTTTGCGCGGCCATGTGTCAAAATCTAATGTCTTATATCCTGTCATTGTCTTCCTCCTGCGGCATATTTTTCTGCATTGCGAAATTGATTAACGATACTCCGCGACGTTTTGCTGCCTGACGTTTGATTTGTTTATATCCTCGTTTTTCAAAAAAGCCCCTGGCAGTAACGGAAGCATGAACGGTTATTGAGCCTGAGGAGCAGCTTTGCTCGAGTTTTTCACATATTGCAGAGGCTATTCCGCAATTTTGAAGGTCTTTATGAACGAACAGCATGTCTAGATATCCGGTGTCATCTATGTTTCCGAATCCAACCGCTTTGCCGTTCCGCACCGCGACCAGAGTAAAGCTGCTAAGAAATCTTTTGTTTAGCGCTGAAATATCAGTACATCCGTCTGCCCATGCGTCGAGCTGCTCCGAAGTATAGTCCTTTGCGTTTACTGCATAAATGGTATCGCGGAACAAATTTGCAAGTGATTCCAAATCGGTCTCTTTATATTGCCGAATTATCAGTTTATTTGTATATGCCAAAATAAAAACTCCTCAATTTTTGCTATATGCTATTGTCAGACTGTAGTTAAGGTCTGCCGGCTGCGCAAGATTTCATTTTTATGTACATTATATCATATCAGGCTTTATTGCAGATATATACTTAATAAAAGCTCCGGCGGAAAAAGCAGTGCATCGT
Source organism: uncultured Eubacteriales bacterium (assembly GCA_900545085.1). GTDB lineage: Bacteria > Bacillota > Clostridia > Christensenellales > Christensenellaceae > Scybalosoma > Scybalosoma faecavium. Next base: position 26,605 of record UQXU01000004.1, on the reverse strand, counting down.
GCTTTCGGCGGAGTTTTTTAATTAATGTCTGCTTATTTTTTGAGCAGGCTCTCTTGACTGCGCACGTGAGATGATTTGCAAGCGCGCTTAAAAAGTCGACGGATATATTACTGCGCTCTGCATAATCTGGTTTTCAAAAGAAAACGGCGGCTGAAATGATTGTTTTCAAACCGCCGTTCAGAAGCATTATCCACCGCGAAATGACGGCTCAATTTTCTGCAAACTCGATATTAACATCTCCGTTATTATTTGTTACATTTAGAGTTTTTGTGCCGTTCTGCTTATCATCCGGCAAGTTGCAATTGCCTTTTTTTATGTCGCACGAAATATTAAAATCGTCATAACCGCCGACAATAGTTCCCTCAATATTGCCGTTCTTTGCGGTTAGATTTATAGTGTTTCCTGCGTTGAGCTTATCCAAAACGATGTTCCCTCCGTTCGTCGACAGAGAAACGACGCCTTGTACTGATAATTCGGAAAGCTGTATATCCTCATTTGTGGTAGAAAGTGTTAACTCAGATAACAGCGAATCGGGGATTTGCAGGGATATTTTTCTTACATCTGCCGATGATTTTCCGCCGACGTAATCCGTCCAATCTTTGTTATTAGACGCGGTCATAGTGAGTGCGTGTTCATCAGAAACCGAGATGCTGTAAGCTTCTTTGTCGCTTTCAAAATAGTCGATATGCACTTGGTTATCAGCTGATAATGATACTTCAATTGTTCGATCTCGAACGTCAATATTGACTGCGGTTATTTCTGTATCCTCCGATGCATAGCTTTTGGATGTGAAATCAGAGCTGTTGTCGGAGCAGGCCGCGAACAGCATTGTTAATATCAGCAATAATGCAAAAACGGGAATTCTCTTCATAAAATTATTTTCTCCTTGTATTATGTCTATAATAAATTGTGTTCGTTCTTATATAAAAACTCTCTCGGACGCATATTCAGATAAATATTTTGGGTGACGATTTATTATATATACGAATCATTTGCAAACCTTTCTGACGCTTATAACCGTGAACAGATGTCCTCCGCTTTTATAAGCGGCGGGTTCCATCTAAGGCTTCGCCCCACGTTCACTTGCTGAATGGCGTGGAAGTGCTCCTTATTGAAATTATCAGACATATCATAACATATGACTAGATTTTATTAAAGAGTTGTAATACAATTATTATAGATAATATAGAAAATTTTAACACACAAAGGAGAGTATCATAATCTATGCAATGGTTAAAAAAGAATGCTCCGGGGATGCTGCTATGTCTCGTCATAGCTATACCGTCGTGGTTTCTGGGCGATGTGGTTAGCGTCGTCGGCGGAGCTGTTTTCGCTATGCTCATCGGCATGGCGGTGACTATCTTTTTTCGAGAGAAAGGCGTGTTCCAATCGGGGATAGCGTTCACGTCTAAAAAAATACTGCAGTATGCTGTCGTGCTGCTCGGCTTTGGTTTGAATCTGAGCACAGTGGCGAAGACAGGCGTGCAGTCTCTTCCGGTTATAATTTCTACTATTGCTGTGTCGCTTATAGTGTCATATGTGCTGTTTCGCGCATTAAAGATACCGGGAAAGGTAGCGACGCTCGTCGGCGTGGGTTCTTCGATATGCGGCGGATCTGCTATAGCCGCGACGGCTCCCGTAATCGGCGCGGACGATGAGGAAATAGCTCAGTCCATATCTGTAGTCTTTTTGTTCAACGTGGTTGCTGCGATAATTTTCCCGACGCTGGGAGGTGCGCTCGGTCTGTCAAACGAGGGATTCGCTCTATTCGCCGGAACCGCGATTAACGATACATCTTCGGTCACCGCGGCGGCGTCTGCGTGGGATGGAATACACGGCAGCAACACGCTGGACGGAGCGACGGTCGTTAAGCTCACGCGCACACTTGCGATAATCCCGATAACTCTTGTGCTGGCGTTTAGAGGTGCAAAAAAGGCGGGTCAGCAGGGCGCGAAGGTTTCAATGCGCAAGATATTCCCTTTCTTTATACTTTTCTTTGTGCTGGCGTCTGTGATAACTACAATAGCTACATCTCTCGGAGCCAGCGCGTCCGTATTCTCTCCGCTGAAAACTCTGAGCAAGTTTTTTATAGTATGGGCTATGGCTGCGATAGGCTTGAACACGGACGTAGTCAAGCTTGTGAAAACGGGCGCTCGTCCGATACTGCTCGGGCTCTGCTGCTGGGTAGCTATCGGCTGCGTAAGTCTGCTCATGCAGCACGTCATAGGAATTTGGTAAAAAAGTAAAAAGTATCAAAAATTTGGTTGACATACAAGAGAAAATGTGATTTAATATATTTGGTTAGCAAAGGCTAACTAAATATATTTGCGCTTGGTTAGCGCAATCTAACTAGGAGACTGTATGCTGGAAGGGCTGATAATAAAACACAGTTCACCTACCCTCGCAGGGCTGAAGCCGGGGAGTTTGTTCGGCTGTATGTGCAGCAAATGCCCCTGCTTCGAAGGAGAGCTGGAGCAGGTGAAGAATGTGCTGAAAAAGAAAGGCGTGGAGGTACGTCTGCTTTCTAAGGGGGAACGCGCGCTGGTATACGTATACAGACCTCTCAAGCTATGGCGTGAGCTCACCCAAAAGACGACGCAGAGCTTTCTGGCGAAATATGGCTACCGCGGTCTTACTCCGGAGCAATGCCTGGATAGATTGGAAATGCGCATTTCTAACGACAGCTTTCCGCATGAGATAGGAGTGTTCTTAGGGTATCCTCTGCACGATGTGGTGGGCTTTATTGTAAACGGCGGGAAAAACAGCAAATGCACAGGATACTGGAAAGTGTACTGCAATGTGGACGAAGCTCAGAGCACGTTTGCGAAATACACAAAATGCACCAGAATATATCTTGAGCTTTATGAGAAAGGCAGAGATATTGAAAAACTGACGGTTGCGCAGTAGCTTTCAGTTAGCAAATACTAATATAAGTTATAGCAGACAAACCAAAAAACGGCGAGTCTGCGATAAAAAAGACAAGCAAAAAGGAGAATGAAGATGAGCAAAGTAGCAATTGTATATTGGAGCGGCACAGGCAATACAGAGGCTATGGCAAACCTTGTAAAAGCGGGCGCAGAAAAGGCGGGCGCAGAGGTAGACTTAATCACGGCGGCTGACTTCTCCGCAGACAAGATCGGCGATTACACAGCCATCGGCTTCGGCTGCCCCTCTATGGGAGATGAAGAGCTGGAGGACGGCGAGTTCCTGCCCATGTGGGAAGCGTGCGAAGCAGGTCTGAAAGGCAAGAAGATCGGCCTGTTCGGCTCTTACGGCTGGGGCGACGGCCAGTGGATGCGCACATGGTCTGAAAAGTGCGATGAGATTGGCGCAGAACAAGTAGATGACTTTGTAATCGCGGCGGGCGCGCCAGAAGGTCCGGCCGAAGAGAAGCTCGACGACCTCGGAAGAATGCTGGCGCGCGCTTAATCGGCGACAGGTAATTATATGGCAATGTGCTCCCTGTACAGCTGCAAAGAGGGAGGCCCTCTCCCTCCGGCGGCTGTATTAAGCGAGCGTTAATAATATGTTAATACGCTGAATTTATCTGCAAAACGTATTGCAAATTTAATCGGCGGATGATATAATAAAACAGAAATTTAGATGTGAGGATACGGCGATGGCACACTCCATGAGCAAAAACTATTTCGCGTTTACGAGCTTTAGCTTTAGTGGCTACGGCTATTTTGCGTTTAAGCTTTTGCCCGTTAGGCGTGTCGAGCATATTCTCTGATATATTTCTAAACCGAGGATTACCGCTTGCGCTCCCGAAACGGGCGCGGGCGGTTTTTTATTACACTAATAAAAAATACAGAAAGACCGATAATATTCAGAGTCAAAGATTATAGGAGGATATTGAAATGATTATCGTAATGAAACAGGACGCTCTCGCAGAGGACATACACGATATAGAGAGAGAGCTGACAGAAGACGGAATGAACGTGCAGCGCAACGAGGGCGTACACTGTACCGTACTCGGCGTCATAGGCGACACGGGTATACTCGATACCGACGCACTTACGATGCGCCCCGGCGTAGAGCGCATTATGCGCGTAAGCGAGCCGTTCAAAAAGGCTAACAAGAAATTCCACCCCGTAGACAGCGTGATTGAGATAGGAGACGTGAAGATAGGCGGAGGCAATTTCGCAGTCATAGCCGGCCCGTGCTCCGTGGAGACTAAAGAGCAGATGGAGGAGACTGCCGCTGCGGTTAAGGCGGCGGGCGCGAAGCTCATGCGCGGCGGCGCATACAAGCCTCGTACATCTCCTTATGCTTTCCAAGGTCTGGAGAAGAAAGGCCTGGAGCTGCTTCAGGCTGCCAGAGCGCATACAGGTCTGCCCATAGTTTCAGAGATAGTCTCTCCCAAGCACATAGAGATGTTCGAGATGTGCGTAGACGTAATACAGATCGGCGCGCGCAATATGCAGAACTTCGACCTGCTGAAAGAAGTAGGCAAGACAAATAAACCGATATTGCTAAAACGCGGACTTTCCTCTACAATAGAAGAATGGCTCATGAGCGCGGAGTACATTATGTCTCGCGGAAACAACAACGTAATTCTCTGCGAGCGCGGCATCCGCACGTTCGAGAAGTACACGAGAAATACGCTCGACCTCTCTGCCGTAGTCGCGGTAAAGCAGCTGTCTCATCTGCCTGTGGTGGTAGATCCCTCTCACGCTACGGGACGTTCAGATATGGTAGAGCCAATGGCTCTGGCTGCCGTGGCGGCGGGCGCGGACGGCCTGCTGATAGAAGTTCACAACAATCCTGCCAAGGCGCTTTGCGACGGACCGCAGAGCCTGACGCCGGAGGTGTTCTCAGGGCTGATGACTAAAGTGAAGGCTATGCTCGAGCTGACGGGCAAGACGATGTGATTAAATGCGTAGAATAAGAATAAATGCTGAAAATGGAAGCTATGACGTCTGCATAGGCGAAGGGCTTATCGAAAGAGCGGGGGAGCTGGCGAGGTTCCCCCGCATGGCAATAGTGACGGAGGAGAACGTCGCGCCGCTCTATCTTGAGAAGCTGCGTGCGTCTCTGGAGGCGGCGGGCGTAGAGGTATTTGAAAAAGTGCTGCCTGCCGGAGAGCAGACCAAATGTATGCAATATCTCATGGAGATATACGAATTTCTGCTGGAGAGCAAGCTGAGGCGAAGCGACGCGGTGGCGGCTCTGGGCGGCGGAGTCATCGGAGATCTCGCGGGCTTCGCGGCGGCGACGTATATGCGCGGGATAGGCTTCGTTCAGATTCCGACATCTCTGTTGGCTCAGGTGGACAGCTCCGTAGGGGGCAAGGTGGCTATAGACTTTGGCGGAGCTAAAAACATGGTGGGCAGCTTCTATCAGCCGGATATAGTGCTGGCGGACACAGGCGCTCTTGCAACGCTGCCGGAGAGGCAATTCCGCGCCGGAATGGCTGAAGTGGTGAAATATGCCGCAATAGCCGATGAATCCTTGATAAATACCATTGAAAGTGGGGATGTGGCGCAGATGGTGACGCGGTGTGTGCAGATAAAAGCAGATGTGGTGGAGCAGGACCCCTTGGACAAGGGAGTTCGCGCATTGCTGAATTTTGGGCATACCGCAGGTCATTCCGTGGAGTCTCTTTCGGATTTTTCTCTGCTGCACGGCGAGGCGGTCGCAGTCGGGATGAGCATAATGACGCGAGTGGGAGAATACATGGGAGAAACGGAGACGGGCACGGCCGAGAGACTGGACGCAATAATGAAAGCGCAGGGCTTGGACACGCGCTGTTCTTATTCCGCCGAGGATATAGTCGCGCAGATGGGCATGGATAAAAAAGCGGAGGCGGACGGAGTGAGAGCCGTGCTCATCAGCAGGATAGGCGACGCTCACACCAGGCATATGACTTCGGAGGAGATGCTTGGATACGTGAGGAGGGCGCTCGAGGCTCAGAAAAAAGACTGACCGTTTGCCTAAAAACATACTATCTACTATCAATGGAGGAAAGATTTTGAAAATAACTGGAACACTGCACGGGAGCATACAGGCTCAGCCGTCCAAAAGCATGGCGCACCGCCTGATAATCTGCGGAGCGCTCTCCGAAAACGACTGCACAATAGACAACATATTCCTGAGCGACGATGTATCCGCGACGCTCTCATGTATACACAGACTGGGCGTGGCGTCCTATTTCCACAAGAAGAGCAAAAACGTGCTCCATCTTCAAAACAAACCCAGACCCAGTCACGATAAGATAGAGCTGGATTGCAGAGAATCGGGGACGACGCTGAGGCTCATGCTGCCTATTGCGGCGGTGTTCGCGGACAGCGTGACATACACGGGCAGGGGAAGGCTTTTGGAAAGACCTATGCAGCCGTATGCGGAGGCGTTCGCCGAGAACGGCATGAAGTACGAGGGCTGTACGGTAGAAGGGAGACTGCGCCCTGGGGTCTACAGCCTGCGCGGCGACGTGTCGTCTCAGTTTATATCAGGTCTTTTGATGTCGCTGCCGCTGCTTGAGGGAAAAAGCGAGATAAGGCTGACGACGCCTCTGGAATCGGCGGGCTATGTGGACATGACGCTGAGCGCACTCCAAAAAGCAGGAATTGAAATAGAAAAGACAGAGAGCGGATATGCAATCCCGGGCGGTCAGAAGTACAAGCTGCGCGACTGCGAATGTGAGGGCGATTATTCTCATGCGGCGTTTTTTGCCGTGGCGGGCGCGCTCTCCGAGCAGGGCGTTACGGTCAAAGGGCTTGCGTCGGCGAGCCGGCAGAAGGACAAGGCGATTTACGATATTTTGCAGAACATGGGCGCGAACGTAGAGCGCAGCGGCAGCAATGTGACTGTCAAAGGCGGCGCTCTCAAGGGCGCGGTCGTCGACGTCTCTGATACTCCCGATCTGGTTCCCGCTCTCGCGGTGGCTATGGCGGCGGCGCAGGGCGAGTCGAGGATAATAGGCGGAGAGAGACTGCGCATAAAGGAGAGCGACAGAATAGCGACGGTATGCGAAAATCTCGCAAAGCTGGGCTGCGATATAACCGAAACGCAGGACGGAATGATAATAAACGGCGGCAGGCTTACGGGATGTGCGGTCAGCAGCTTTAACGATCACAGAATAGCCATGGCGATGGCTGTCGCGGCGGCGATCTGCGACGGCGAGATAGAGCTGGATGACGCGGACTGCGTGAAAAAATCGGCTCCTCAGTTTTGGGATGAATTTAAAAAACTGGGAGGCAAGACTAAATGAGCAGCACGTGGGGCGAGAAAATAAAGATAAGCATATTCGGAGAGTCGCACGGCGCGGCTATAGGCGTTGTTATCGACGGCGTGCCGGCGGGAGAAAAGCTGGACATGGATAGAATCCTGGCGGATATGAAGCGCAGGGCGCCGGGCGGAGCGAAGGGAGCGACGGCGAGGAAGGAGCCGGATTTGCCCGAGATACTCAGCGGCGTGAAGGACGGTATAGCTTCGGGAAGCCCTATATGCGCGGTGATTCGAAATACCGATCAGCGCTCTCGGGATTACGGGGACATACTGTATACGCCTCGTCCGTCTCATGCTGACTTTGCAGCTTATTTTAAATACGGCGGCGCGGCGGATATGCGCGGAGGCGGTCATTTTTCGGGCAGGCTCACTGCGCCGATAGTCTTCGCAGGGTCTGTCGCTCGAGGCATTTTGGCGAACAGAGGCGTGACCGTCGGGGCGCACGTGGCCAGCGTCGGAGGAGCGGCAGATGAGAGGTTTGATCTTTTGAATGTGTCTGCGGCTCAGCTCAATGAGCTGAATGTTCAGCCCTTTCCCGTTATATCCGCCGAGGCAAAAGAGAAGATGCAGGCGGAAATTGAAAACGTGGGGGCGGATTCGGTCGGAGCTACGGTAGAATGCGCCGCGGTGGGGCTTCCCGTGGGATTAGGAGAGCCGATGTTCGGCGGAGTGGAGGGCAAGGTCGCGAGCCTGCTCTTCGGCGTGCCTGCGGTCAAAGGCATAGAATTCGGAGCGGGCTTTGAAATGTCCGCGGGCAGAGGCAGCGAATTTAACGATCAAATGACGATAAAGAACGGAGAGCCGGCGTTCCTGTCCAACAACAGCGGAGGAATATTAGGAGGGATTACGTCGGGCGCTCCTTTGGTTCTGCGCGTCGCGTTCAAGCCGACTCCGTCCATATCTCTGCCGCAGCAGACCTTCGACGTGCGCAGCATGACGCCGAGAGAGATAACCATAAAAGGTCGGCACGACAGGTGCATAGGCGTCCGCGGGGCGGTGGTCGTGGAATGTGCGCTTTGCCTCGCGCTGGCAGACATGCTCGTTTAAAAGACAGTATCTACTATTTTGGAGGAAAAATGCAAAAGGACATTTCTGTTCTGCGCCGAGAGATAGACGCTATCGACGCGGAGATATTAAAGCTATTTGAAATGAGAATGCGCACGAGCGAGGACATCGGCGCATATAAGGCGGCGAACGACATGCCCATATACGACGCGGATAGAGAACGCGCGGTCCTGAGAGACAGACTCTCCCGCGCGAACGAGAGATACGTCAGCGTGAGCGAGCAGTTTCTGCACTGCATGATGGATCTTTCTAAACAGCTCCAGGAGAAAAAAACTCTGAAACCTAAGATAAAGAGCAGCCTGACGGCTTTCCAGGGCGTGCCCGGGGCTTATTCTCACGAGGCGGCGTCAAAATTCGCAGAAGGAGAGCTGCTGGAATGCGCCACATTTGAAGATGTATTCCGTGCGGTCCAGCAGGGCAGGGCGGAATACGGCGTAGTCCCCGTGGAAAATTCCGTGGCGGGCGGAGTGGCAGAGAATATAGACCTTCTTTCGCGATATGACGTAAACGTAGTCGCGGAGGTGGTTATACCCGTGCGTCACGCGCTGCTCGGCGTGAAGGGGGCGAACGCGGCGGACGTGCGCGACGTATACTCCCATTCTCAGGCGATAAGCCAATGTTCGGAATATCTGAGCGAGCATTACGGCATGGAGACTCATGCTCAGCTCAATACGGCGATGGCGGCGAAGTATGTCGCGGAGCAGGGGGATAAAACAAAGGCGGCTCTGGCAAGTCTGCACGCGGCGGAGATATACGGACTGGACGTGCTCGCGCAGAATGTGGCAGATTCGAAAAATAATAGTACGCGCTTTTTTGTAATATCAATGCACGAGCCGGAGAGCGGAAGCAAGGCGGCGCTGACTTTCAATCTGGCGCATAGGACGGGGACTCTGGTCGGAGTTTTGGCGGCTTTGGCCGAGGAAGGCTGCAACCTGACGCGGATAGAATCGCGGCCGATAAAAGCGCAGAGCTGGCGATACAGCTTCTTTGTCGAAATAGAAGGCGATATAAGCGACAGAGCTTTGGAAAAAGCGGCGTCCTGCTGTGAAAACTTGAAGCTCATCGGAAAATTTTAGAACAAGCAGATGGCGGGTCTCTGATTTTTTAGAGACTCGCTTTTGTCTGTTTACATACCTGACGAATTACTGTAAAATGATAATCGTGAACAGATGTCCCCCGCCGCTATAGGCGGCGGCGCGATCTGCCGCTGAGGGTCTAAGGGGAGGCGCCCCTTATTGAATACTAAATAAGAAACAGCTATATAAATTATTGTTGAGAAATAAATATTTTTTAGAAGGAAAAGTACAGGAAAATATGAAAAAAATATTGAGCGCGGATATGAGCGAATACACAACGATGCGCACGGGCGGAGCGGCGGATGTGCTGCTTCTGCCGGAGAGCGTGGAGGAGCTCGCGAATGCGCTGAAAGAGGATAGAGATGCGATTGTGCTGGGGGGCTGTTCTAATGTGATAGTCCGCGACGGCGGCATACGCGGGACGGTAGTGCGCACGACCGCGCTTAAAGGCGTGACCGTGCGGGGAGATATTGCACAGGCAATGGCGGGGACGACGCTGTACACTCTCGTTCGCGAGCTGCACAAGGCAGGGCTGACGGGATTGGAATTCGCCTCCGGAATACCGGGGACGGTAGGCGGCGGAGTTTACATGAATGCAGGGGCCTATGGCGGAGAGATGAAGGATTTTCTCATCTCCGTTCAGGTGCTGGACAGAGCCTCGGGCGAGCTTTTGACCGTCGGCGCGGATGAGCTGGAGCTGGGCTACAGAAGCAGCAGGCTGATGCGGGAAAACTGGATAGTAGTTTCTGCCGATTTTAAAATGCAGCGCGGAGATATGGAGGACGCCAAGCGCAGGATGGCGGAGTACGCCGCGGCGCGAAAATCCAAGCAGCCTCTTGAATTCCCCAGCTCGGGCAGCACGTTCAAGCGCCCGGAGGGGCACTTCGCAGGGAAGCTGATTCAGGACTGCGGACTCAAAGGCGCTCAGGTAGGCGGAGCGCAGGTCTCGGAAAAGCACGCCGGATTCGTCATAAACAGAGGCGGAGCGACCAGCGGAGACGTACTCGAGCTGATAGAAATGGTGAGACGGGAGGTGTACGCCAAGACGGGCGTCCTTCTCGAGCCGGAGGTCAGAATAATTGGAGAAGGCTAGAATAACGGCGGACTATCATACGCATACAGTTCACAGCCATGGCACAGGCGGTGTGGACGACAATATAGAACGCGCGATAGAGCTGTCGCTCGAAGCCATTGCGATTTCGGATCACGGTCCCGGTCATTTTAAATACAATGTGCGCGATATGGATGCATATGTCGAGGATATTTCCCACGCAAAGCTGAAATACAGCGGAAAAATAAAAGTGCTAAGCTCTATAGAGTGCAATTTGTGCGGCCTGGACGGAAGGGTGGATATGCCATCTCAGCCCTTGGATATGCACATTATGGGATTTCACAAGCTGGCGCGCATGTCCTCTCTGGGTGGATATTGGCATTTCTATGTGACGAGAATGTTTAAGCACATCGGAGTAAAAAAAACGACGCGGGCGTATCTCGCGGCTATAGACAAATACGATATAGATATAATCTCACATCCGGGATATGCCGTAGAATGCGACCTGATACAGCTCGGGCGGGCATGCAGAGACAGGGGAATACTCTTTGAAATAAATCAAAAACACAAAGAGCAGTCGCCGGATATGCTGCGCAGAGTGGCGGAGACGGGCTGTAAATTCGTTATAAGCTCGGACGCTCACAGGGCGGAGGATGTGGCGCAGGTGAATACGGCGCTGCGAAAGGCTCTGGAAGCGGGGCTCACGAGCCGCGAGATAGTCAACCTCTCCGGAGCTTGACGATTTTGCATACGAGCGGTATACTTAATATAGAGATTTATTGAGAATGTGTATTCAAATACTTACCTATATATTTATATTGGATGCAGAGACGCGGACAGGATAAGCGGGGAGGATACATTTATGCAGCTAACGATAATCACAGGTCTCTCAGGTGCGGGAAGATCCAGCGCGTTGAGGACGCTGGAGGATATGGGCTTTTTCTGCTCGGACAACATACCGCCTGCGCTTATCCCAAGCTTTGCAAGGCTTTGTATGGAGCGTCCCTCCGCCTCGGAAAACGTGGCGCTCGTCGCGGATATGAGAATGGGAGATATGTTCGACAGCATATACGACGCGATAGACGAGCTGGGCAAAATGGGCATAAAGCCGGCGATTATATTTCTGGACGCTTCGGATGAGGTTTTGGTCAGCAGATTTAAACAGACCAGACGCAGACATCCCGTCTCGGGCAGCGGAAAGATAATAACGGGCATACTTGAAGAACGCGATAAGCTCCAGCGGATTAAAGAAATGGCGGATATGGTTATAGATACGTCCACGTATTCCGTCCGCGCGCTGAAGGCGACTATCGAAAAGCTATACAGCGGCCGGGGAGACAAGGGAATACAGGTGAGCGTTATAACCTTCGGGTTCAAACGAGGTCTGCCTCTCGATGCGGATTTAGTTTTTGATATGAGATTTCTGCCAAATCCGTTTTATATTCAATCGCTGCGCACATCCACGGGCTTAGATGAAGAGGTTTCCAATTACGTTCTGAGCTTCGACGCGGCGTCGGAGTTTTTAAACAACGCGGAAAAGATGATACTTTCTCTCGCGCCGCATTTTCTGGAGCAGGATAAGAAGCAGCTCGTGGTCGGCGTAGGCTGCACGGGAGGGATGCACCGCAGTGTGGCCATGGGCGAGGAGCTGGCTAAACGCCTGCGCGACAAAGGTCAGCGCACTTCAATAGAACATAGAGATCTGTATCTGGAAAAAGATGCAGTTACAAAACGATTCCTCAAGGCTGTGCGCATAGACGATTAGGAAGAGCTGATGTCATTTTCACGAAATATAAAAGAAGAGATATGCGCCGGCGGAATGCAGCCATCTCTCTCCGAGCTGATAGGCTTGACTCATACCTGCGCGGGAATAGGTCTTGCCGGCGGGGTGAGCGTGGTGTACAGCACGGAGTCTGCGGCTCTGGCTCGGAGAATATTTAAAATAATAAAAGCTGTTTACGGTTGTACGACTGAGCTGAGCGTGCGCGAAGACGGGCTGAAAAAAAACGACACATATGTGGTTCGGCTGACGGACAGAAATTCTGCAATGGCGATATTGGACGCGGCGGGAATGAATATATTCGCGGAGGACGGAGCCTTCGACGCGAAGAATATAGAAGAGTCGGATTACATCAGAGGGGCTTTCCTGGGGAGCGGCTCTGTGACAGATCCCAAAAAAAATTATCACTTAGAAATTCTGCTTTCTAAGAAGGAATTTTCGGAGTATCTGTCGAATGTATTAAATAGATTCAATTTGACAGCAAAGATATCAATGCGCAGAGAAGCGTTTGTGGTTTATATAAAAGACGCGAAGGAGATCGTAGAATTTCTGACGCTCGCGGGTGCGCATACCGCCGTGCTGGAGATGGAAAACGTCCGGATAATTAAAAACATCCGAAACAATGTAAATCGAGCGATAAACTGTGAAAGTGCGAACATAGATAAGACAGTGCGCGCGAGTATGAGACAAATACGCGATATCCAATTGATTGAAGCTCAGATGGGGCTGGATGCTCTGCCTGAGAATCTGCGCGAGATAGCGCAGCTTCGGCTGGAATACCCCGACGCATCGCTCAGAGAGCTTTCGGAGCTGGCGGATACTTCTAAATCAAGCGTCAATCATAGAATAAGGAAGATTGCTCAGATGGCAGACGAATTGAGGCCCAATGAGCAGATAAAATAAATTTAAATTAAGTTGAGAAAACTCAGCTAATTGGGAGGAAAAATCATGTTGTACAAAGAACTTACAATTACTAGTCCTGACGGTTTAAAAAGCAGACCCGCGGCTCTTTTCGTACAGGTCGCGAGCAAATTCAGCTCTCAGATTCTCATTGAAAGTGAAAACCGCAAGGTAAATGCAAAATCCATAATGGGCGTACTCTCGCTCGGATTGAAGCAGGGGGAATCTTTCTATCTTCTGGTTAACGGCAAGGACGAGCAGGAAGCTGTCGCAGCCCTGGAAGAGCTTGTGTCTGACAATGCTGCAAGCTGAGCTTGTAAGTTATAATTAATCTAGTAATTTGCCGGGCTTTATGCCCGGTTTTTTTAATAAAGGGTACCGCCCCGTCATTTAGAGGCGGGGGCATCTGTTCACGGTTATATGCGGACGTATGTTCGAGGTTGTTGACATATGCCAGAAATGAGTCTATAATTTAAATATAAATAACATATGCCATAAATAGGGAGGTGGGATTGCTGACGCATCCGAGCATGAGCGCGAAAAATGTAAAAAAACCGTTACGGCAAAAGCGCGGACTTGCTTAAAACGGGGGCAGGGGTTATAATATACCCTGAGATTATGTGTGATTGTGAGGATTGATATACAATGAAGCTGGGCGTCGTAGGACTACCGAACGTAGGAAAAAGTACACTTTTCAATGCGCTGACAAAAGCAGGGGCGCAGAGCGCGAATTATCCCTTCTGCACGATAGAGCCGAACGTGGGTATAGTCGCTGTGCCGGATGAGCGTTTGGATTTTCTCGCGAGGATTTACAATCCTGAAAAATTTACACCTGCGACAATAGAATTTGTAGATATTGCGGGTCTCGTGCGCGGTGCGAGCAAGGGCGAAGGTCTGGGAAACAAATTTCTCGCGCATATACGCGAGGTAGACGCTATAGTTCAAGTGGTGCGCTGCTTTGAAGACGACAACATTACACACGTAGACGGCGGCGTGGACCCCGTGCGCGATGTGGAGACTATAAATTTTGAGTTGATTTTCGCAGATATGGAAACGGCGGAAAAACGTCTCGCAAAGACGGAAAAGCTTATAAAAACAGGCGACAAAAAATATGCGCGCCAGACAGAAACGCTGAAGAACCTAATCTCGGAGCTGGAGAGCGGCAAACCGGCCCGCGCTGTCGAGCTGGATGAGGAAGGCCGCGAGCTGCTGGACGACATGTTCCTGCTGACGGACAAGCCTGTAATATACGTCGCGAACATAGCGGAGGAGGATCTGGGCAAGAGCATCGACGAGATACCTCTCGCTAAAAAGCTCAAGGATTACGTCACAGCGCAGGGCGACGATATTCTCGCCGTCAGCGCGAAGGTGGAGGAAGAGCTAAGCAGTCTGGACGACGAAGAGCGCGAGATGTTCATAGAAGAACTCAAGATAGGCTCTTCCGGCTTGGAAAAGCTGATAAAAAAGAGCTACGATACACTCGGCCTGATGAGCTATCTGACAGCAGGGCCGAAGGAAGTCCGCGCGTGGACAATACCTAAAGGGACAAAGGCTCCCAAGGCGGCGGGTAAGATACACTCTGATTTTGAACGCGGGTTCATAAAAGCGGAGGTTATTGCGTTCGATACTCTCAAGGAGCTGGGAGGAGACATGAGCGCGGCCAAGGAAAAGGGTCTGATCCGCCAGGAGGGTAAAGAATACGTCTTTCAAGACGGAGATGTAGTAGTATTTAAGTTCAACGTCTGAGAGACGATGTTGCATTCAGGAGGAAAACAATGAGTTTTGTAGAAAAGGCAGTAGAATATAACACAGCAGGTCTCAACTGCGCAGAGTCCATTATCCGCGCGGCGAACGAGGAGTATAATCTGGGGATAGCCGAGAGCGACTATACTATGCTTTCGGGCTTCGGCTCTGGAGTAATGACCGGGAACCTCTGCGGAGCGGCGGCGGCAGGCGCAGCCGTGCTGGGGAAAATGTACGTAAACGGCAGAATGGCGGATTCTCCCGACGCAAGAAAAAAGGTTCAGGCATTCATGCGCGATTTCAACGAGACGCTGGGCGGCACGATGTGCAAAGACATTCGAGCTAAGCATCAGAACGTGAACAAAGGCAAGGGATGTACGGAGGTCGTGCAGATGGCGGCGGAATGTGTAGTTCGTCAGATTGAAGCGGAATAAGCCTCTTAGCGGCAGACAAAAGTAATTTGTATGAAATAATGGGCGGTCTGGATTGACCGCCTGAGTTTTTAATATTTAAACAGGAGTCGAGATGGCACACAAGGCACTTTACAGAAAATTTAGACCGAGACGCTTCTCAGAGCTGAAGGGACAGACGACGACGGCGGCGATACTGCGCGGTCAGATCGCGTCCGGAGAGCCTTCTCATGCTTATCTCTTCTCCGGGCCGCGCGGCACAGGCAAAACCTCAGCCGCAAAAATAACCGCTATGGCGCTTGTTTGCCAAAATCCTCAGGAGGGAGAGCCATGCCTGGAATGTGAGAATTGCAAGGCGGCTCTGGCGGACAACATGCCGGATATAATCGAGATGGACGCGGCGAGCAACAACAGCGTAGAAAATGCGCGCGACCTAAGAGAGAGCGTCGCGCTGATGCCCGTGCGTGCCGATCGAAAGGTGTATATAATTGACGAAGTGCATATGCTCACGCGCAGCGCGTTCAACGCCTTGCTCAAAACTCTCGAGGAGCCGCCGGAGCATGTGGTTTTCATATTGGCTACTACAGAGCTGCAAAAGCTGCCGGCCACCGTGCTTTCGCGATGCCAGAGGTTTGACTTTCGGCGCATTGGGGATTCGGAGATAAAAGAGAGAATGCGCGAGGTGCTGGAGGCGGAAGGCGGAAAGGCAGAGGATGAAGCTCTCGGAATGATAGCCCGCGCGGCGGGCGGCGCGCTGAGAGATGCGCTGTCCATGCTGGATAAATGTATTTCTCTCGGAGGAGAGATAACGGCGGATTCTGTGCGGGAGCTGATAGGTCTCGCGGACGCCGACGCCATAAGCGCGATGGTGGACAGCGCTCTTCTGGGCGACGCTAAGAATGCTCTGAAAGTGTTGGCGGAGCTGACGGACGAGGGGGCTCAGCCGGCTGCTTTGGCAAACGCAATGATGAACGAGCTTTCCGGCAGGCTGGAGAAAGACGCGGGCGCGCAGGTTGTTTTTGCGCTGGAGATTCTCGCGGATACTGAGGTAAAGCTGAGATATACTACCGCGCCGACTGTGCAGCTTGAAACTGCGGTGGCGAGAATAGCTCTGGGCGCAGGAGAGACGACGGCGGCTCTGCTCGCCAGAATCGAGAGGCTGGAGAAAAGACCTGCGCAGGCCGCGGCGGCGCCTGAGAGCGAACCAAAGCGCCAAAAGCCGCAAAAGCCGAAAAAACCTGAGCCGAAGCCGGATTCCGAGCTTGCCAAGGCGTGGGAAGCCTCCTGCAAGAAGCTCGCGGAGCAGGGCGGAGTGGCGTTAAAACCGTTTTTCGCGCTGGTGAGACCCGTCGGCATATCGGGCGGAGGCAGCGTTGTGCTGCGGGCGGCTGATTATGACAGATATTTCAAAGCCCATATGATGATGGACAATGTACGCGCCACAAAATTTGAAGAAATACTCAGCGAGGAAATGGGTAAGAAACTCAGGATAGAACTGGAAACTCAGGAAAAACCGGACGAAAATGCCGGAATCGAATTTATAGACTGAGAAATGCGCAAGGAGAAACTATGAGAAAGATTGCAGTTATGTTAGCGGCGGCGATGCTTTTGTTCTGCAGCTGTGCGAGAGAATTGCCGCAGTCTCAGACGAATGAGTCTGAAAGCGGCAATACGGCAGCGGAGACGTCGGAAACGCAGACTGTCGTCTCGGAATCAGGGACGGTTTACGATACAAAAAGATCTGACGATTACAGCTTTCAGCGGGTGAAGGCGGAGGTTACTGTATCTCAACCGCGTTTCAGAGTTTTCATACCGTGCGATTCGTCCGTGATCGGAGACGATCCGCAGCTAACCGCGGTGACGCTCTCCGGCGCATTGAAGGACTTTGTCAAGAAGGGCATATATATTAAAGACGACGGCGTTGAGATAGAACTCGCCGTGCCGGAATTTCCGGAATACAAGCAGCTGCAAAGCTCAGTGGACAGCGACGAGACGGGGCGCGGTGTAATAAGAATCACTGACGAAGAGGATACGGACGAAGGCGAACACATAGAGGACACCTACACTATCGACGCGGAGGTTCGCGTTGCGTTTCCGAACGTCGAAGTCAGAAGTCAGAATGTAAACGACGGTGTGCTCGAATTGATAATAGACGTCAAAAACGACACTTTTGCATCTGATTTCAGCGTAGAGGAGGATATAGCGCTGGAAGGTTCCTTTTCTGAGCTGAATATAGATTCGTCCACATTTGACGAAACTTCTGTAACGCTGTATCTCAGCGGCGATTTGGGAGCGTCGAACGAGGGTCGAGTGCGTTTTAAAAACGGCTCTCTTTCAACCGGCTACGGAGCGACGGCTAAGGTTAAAACGGACGTAGCGGACGGTATATACTCGCCTGTTATGGTAAACGGCGACGGAAACATAAGAATATATGCAGTTGGACTCAAGTTTCCCGATGATGTGAAAGCGGGGGATTTTAAGCTCGACAACGGAAGCGTGACGTCGGTCAATAAGGTCAGCAGTCAGCTCGTGACGCTAAGCGTGACGGGAGTGACGCAGGATACAAACTTGAAATACGGCGATTACTCCTGTAAGGTTTTTAGAGGCTCGGCGTCTGCGTCGTCGGAAAGCGCTCTCTTTGCAAATGCAAACTCAGTTAATGAGCAGGCGAGAGTGACGGACTATTCGTGGATACCGACTCAGGGCGACCTGAGCTACGCCGCGGCGAAGTGCATGGGCGAGGAGGTTTATGAAGTATATCAGAGAATGATAAGCGGAGAAGAGACTGACGACGATAAAAAGCTGATAAGCACAGAACTCGGCAATGCAAAGCTCAGAATGCAAAACTCCGCGGCGGCGCTGCCGTATTCTGGCACTAAATTCATGCAGGTGTTTACAGTAGTGGAAAACATAGCGAAGAACAGCCCGAAGGATACGCTCGAGGCTGCTTCCAAGACGTATGCCGGATTTGATGTAGCTGAGCTGCAAATGAAAATATTGGACGGGTATTTCCCGTTTGAGCATCAAGGTCAGAAATATCTGGAGTACAGCGCCAGATATTTGATATTAGTTCAGATGAACGCGGGATACGCGGACGGAGCGGCGTTCTCAGGTCTGGCGGAGCTTTTCGGACTGGAACAGGACAGCGCGCGCTATGTTCAGACGGAGACAGAGGCGCTGTATGCCGACGATTTGCCGTGCGGCGAAGGATACGCGCTTATCTCAAACGCGGATAAAAAGCTTTATCTTATAAAGAAAAACTTTGCTAAAATGCACCGCTATATGTTTAACTTTCGCACAAAGGGCTATGTGACAGAGTATTATGAATACACATTTCCCGAGACAGAGGTTGAGGTTCAGGGGAAGTATCTGAATATGATTTCGAGTACAGATCAGCTTTCGGGTCTGTTGTGCAGGCTGGGCGACGATTCCTCTCTGAAGTCTCTCACGGAAGCGGGCTATGATTTCCTCTACGGCTCGAAGTATATATTGCTCAATCCTTTTGTCGGGGAGGATTACAAATACGGGTATGATGTAGGCGGAAAAGGCTACGTCTACGATTTCAACGTGACGCTCGCGATGATAAACAATTTCTCAGATACAAAGACGTACCCCGTAAACGAATATTATGTTTATACTGCGTATAAAGGAGCGCAGAATGAGGAATGGAGACTGTCTCAGCGAGGCCGCAGGCAATCCTACAAGTGCATATGGATATATGCGCAGTCTGAGGTAGTGGATTAATGAATTGGGAGCTTTTGAAAAAACAGGAGAAGCTGCTGCTCTACGGCATGGGGAACGGCGCGGACAAGCTGCTGGATATATTCTCGCGCGAGGGGATAAAATGCGACGGAGTGTTCGCGAGCGATGAGTTCGTCAGAGGTCAGAGTTTCAGAGGCTATAAGGTCATGACTCACGGCGAAGCGAAGGAAAAATTCGGCTCGTTCGCCGTTGTGCTGGCTTTCGCTACGGAGCTTCCGGAGATATTGGAGCGCATAGAGCGGTTTTCGCGGGAACATGTGCTTTTTTGTCCGGATCTGCCTGTGTTCGGCGAGGGGGAGTTTACTCCGGAGTATTTCGAGATTAAAAAAGAGCGAATAGCAAAAGCGCGCGCGCTGCTGACGGATGAGAAGTCGCGTGAGGCGCTGGATGCGCTGGTAGAATATAAGCTCAGCGGAAACATAGCTCTGCTTCAGCCGATAACTACGACGGCGGAAGAAGATGAAAAAATGCTTCCGTTGGATAACGCCGCGTTTGTCGATTTGGGCGCATACGACGGAGATACCGCGCGGCTTTTCGCAAAGGCTCACTCTGACTACGACTGTATATACGCTTTTGAACCGGATAAAAAGAATTTTATAAAGCTGCAAAGGAATATGGACGGTATGCGTGATACCGAGATTTTCAATCTTGCGGCGTGGAGCGAAAGTGCAAGCCTGCCGTTCAGCAGCCGCGCCGGGAGAAATTCTGCAATAGGATGCGGGAAGGCGTATGTGGAGGCGGATGCGCTGGATAATATGCTGTGTGACAGACGCATTACTTATGTTAAGCTGGACGTGGAGGGCGCGGAAAGAGAGGCCATATCCGGAATGCGCAGAATTATAGAAAAGCAAAAACCTGCGCTCAAGGTTTCGGCATATCACAGGATAGACGATTTCTTCGAGCTTCCTATAATACTCTCAGAGCTGGGCTATAAAAACGTGGCTTTGAGAAAGAATCCGTATTATCCGGCATGGGAGACCATAGCTTTTGCATGGGATTAAAATATAAAATATAATAAATAAAGGAAAAGAGCGTCTCCGCCGGTATGTGGCGTAGGCGCTCTTTTTAAGGAGTAAAAATGGAGTTATCCTGCGGAGCAGATCGGTCGGCTTTCGAGCCGCGCCGCATTTAGTAATGGGAAAGGAGAACTTTGCCAATATTATCTTAGAATCAATGACAACTGTGCGAACCGCAGCCGTGAGAGCCGCAGTCGTGACCTTCGTGATGCTCATGATGACTGCAAACATAGTCGGGGTCATACACGAGATTGTCAGCGAGCAGAGCTTTGACCGCTTCGTCGGCGTTGCCAGAGGCTCCGCTGTAGAGCTTTACGCCGGCCTCCGCGAGAGCGTTTCTCGCGCCGCCGCCGATGCCTCCGCAGATGAGAATGTCAGCGTTCAGATCGCGGAGTACGCCTGCGAGCGCGCTGTGACCACGACCCATAGTATCTACGACTTCTCCGGAGAGTATTTTGCCGTCCTGAACTTCATAGACCTTAAACTGAGCGGTGTGGCCGAAGTGCTGAAAAATGTTTCCGTTTTCATATGTTACTGCTATACGCATTTGTGATTTCCTTTCTGCTGTAAAAATTTTAATATCTCTGGCGCAATTGGGGCAATGGCAGCAGTGCGGCTCGCCTGTACAAAGCTCGTATTCTCCGCCGTCTATAAGCAGCTCAGCGCCGTTCACGAGGCAGTCCGCCAGCTTTTTTCTTGCGCTTACGTATATAGCCTGGACGGTAGCGCGGGATACGTTCATGCTCCCGGCGCATTCGTCCTGAGTCAGTCCGTCTGCGTCTATCAGGCGGATGGCTTCAAATTCGTCGAGAGTCATGGTTATGCGCTGCGCCGTCTCGCGTTCGGGCCGGAATATACGGCTGGGCGGCTGTTTGCATACGCGGCGGAGTTTGAAAGATCTGGGCATTGTCCCTCCTGTATTTATGGCATATGCCGGTTATTGATTTTATTATATCGCTGTTTCTGGCATATGTCAATAACTATATTATAAAAAACCTTCCGCCAATTTGCAGAAGGTTTTTGTTATCTCAGATTTCTATAGATTCGCCCGCGGCGAGGTATTGTATTTTATCGTGCATGGTTTCGGAAAGCTTTTCATAGCCGGATAGACCGGTGCAATGACAAGTGTAGAACTGAGCGCTGCTTTCGTTCAGCTTGGATGCGAGGCGGTTTATATAATCCTCGCTTTCTATCAGCTTGTCTGCGGGGGAGGCCAAGTGCATTCCGCTGACGACGTGCGTTATCTTTTCCCCGCCCAATATCAGCTCCGCCTTTTCCAGTATCCCTGCGATTCCGTTGTGGGCGCAGCCTCCTATGAGAACGCGCTTGTCTCCTTCCGAAATTATGAGGCTCTGCTCATGAATGAAAGGGTCGTTTGCCATTCCCGATTTAGTTTCGACGAAAAGCCCGTCGTTGGAGGGGCGCAGCTCGTCGTTCGCCGCGCCGGAGAAAACCTGCAGCTCGTCGTCTATAGTAAACCACTCTCCCGTATAGAGTATTCTGGGATGCTTAATCAGCTTGCGGTCCAGCCCGATGTTGTTTGCGAACTTCATTCCGCGCTCATAATGAGGAAGAAAGGCGGACTGTCTCACGTAGACCGTGGCCTTGGAGTTCGCGCTGAGAAAAGCTTTGAGACCGCCGCCGTGGTCGTCATGGCCGTGAGATATTATCGCCGCATCTGCCTCGGAAACGTCTATTCCAAGAGTTTCCGCGTTTTTCAAAAATTGCTTGCCGGGTCCGAGGTCAAACAAAAGCGTGTGCTTTTGAGTAGATATGTAAAGACTGAGACCGTGCTTGGTTTTCAAACGCTTGTCTTTGGTGGTGTTTTCCAGCAATACTGTGATTTTCATGCCGTCCTCCTGTGATATGCTGGAATATATTATATCACAGACGGCGATTTTTTCCTATTGACTGAGCTGCGCGCCGATGACCTCGGCGGCGACCTGAGCGCTCTTCATTTCGGTCTCGCCGAATTGATCCTGACGGCTCTTGCTGAGGACGATGACCGCGCCTATCGTATGGCTGTCAGAAATTATCGGCCGTATTATCTGCGCGCAGAGCGAGCTGAGATCTTCTCCTTCGTAAACGGGGATGCACGTGCCTTCCTGAGCGGAATTACACATGAAGGGAGTGCGGCTTTCTATGACGGCTTCGAGCTGCTTGCTGACGGGGCGTGCGGCGTATTCTTTCCTGTATTCTCCGTTGGCGGAGATTACGGTGTCCTTGTCACAGATAAGGACTGTATGCGAGAGGGCGTTTTCTATCGCTCCGGAAAAATCCTTTGCGAACTCACTCAGCTCGCCGACGGGTGAAAATTTGCGCAGAACAACGCTGCCGTCGCCGGCGGTGTATATCTCCAGCGGATCTCCTTCGCGTATGCGCAGAGTTCGCCGTATCTCCTTCGGTACGACTACGCGCCCCAAATCGTCTTATTGTGTCAACCAGGTTCCAAAAAAAATTTTACTCACGCACAAAAGCACGCAATATCAATATGTTCCGGTCTTTTAGCATATGTACTATGCGAAAATTACCTGCTAACCCATTGTGTCATTTTAGGACCAAAATCGACATGATTCGGCAGGAGAAAAGCCAGCCGGCAGACTGGCTTTTTATACTTTCGCAAAGAGGTCATCGAATTTCCAGATAATCTCAATGTTCTCTCTGTCAACCACATTCACCCGTTCAATGGCATCATACATAACTTCTTTTAGGGCTTCATCGTCTAAAGCGCTTGCCTGCTCCGCAATAGCCATCGTTTTATCCGTCTGACCTTCGGCACTTACCCAAAGCTCGTATTCTGATTCCGTTTGCTGAATCTGCTCTTTTAATTCAGCATGGCGTTTTTCGCGTTCTGATCGGAGGGCAATAAAATCTTCTTTCGTAATACGCCCCTCGCGATAGTCCATATAACTCTGTATCTTCTGCGTATCGCCGGCCTCCAGCTCCGCCGATAGGACTTTCAGCTTTTGCATGAGCTGCGTTCCCTTTGAAACTGTTTCCTGCTGCCGAGCTTTCGTCTCTATTTTCATAATAGAAATCTGTGCCTTCAACGTTTCAAAGATGACATCCTCTATGTCCTTTCTGTCCCACCGAACCTGCTGGCAGGCAGTTTCATTTTCCGACCAGTAAGAGGTCACACAGTAAAAGTGGAAATCCAGCCCAACGGTCTTTCCCAACTTGTGTCCGCAATGCGCACAATAAAACGGAAAACTTTCTGTTTTGCTCTTTTTCCTCTTAAAAGCCGGGTTCCGTCTGAGGGCTGCCTGCGCCGCGTCAAATTCTTCCTGGGTAACAATAGGCTCATGGGTGTTTTCATTGATGATCCATTCTTCACGCGACGTCCTGCGCTGAACCTTATCCCGGATAAATCGGCTTTCACGGGTGTTATTTACCATACAGCCCGTGTATTTCATATTGCCGAGCATTTCAAGGATTCTTTGATGGGTCCAGCGAGGCTTTCGGGGCTGCTTTGTGTCCTGACATTTACGGGTAATATTTTTATATTCCAGAGGGGTAGGAATACCCTCGGCATTAAGCTCTCTGGCAATCTGGCTTGTTGCTTTACCGGCAATTATATCCATAAATACCCTGCGAACAATCGGCGCAGTTTCAGGATCAATCACCATTTTGTGTTTTTGATTTGGCAACACCTTATAGCCATATAAACAGCACGATACATAGCCTCCGTTTTTCTGCTTTACCCTCATTCCAGACTTTACCTTTTTTGACAGGTCTTTGCTGTAATAGTCATATATCAAATTACGAAAAGCCACATCCATACCCGCCGTATTCCCTAAGTAGTTGTCGCTGTCATAGTGATCGTTTACCGACACCATTCTAACGCCAAGAAACGGGAAAATATGCTCCAGGTAATTACCGACTTCCAGATAATCACGTCCAAAACGCGAAAGGTCCTTCACAATAACGCAGCCGATTTTCCCCTCACGGATCAGAGCAATCATTCTCTGAAAATCCGGTCTTTCAAAATTGGTTCCCGAAAAACCGTCGTCGCAAAACTCCATCTGCTCAAATGCTGTCAGGGAAGGGGTGGAGGCTATATGACGCTGAATAATCTGCCGCTGTGCAACAATACTGTTGCTCTGATCCTTTGCCATGTTGGTTCTTTTATCCACATCTTCCTGCGACAAACGCAGATAAATCCCGATACATTTCTTCATGTCATGCAACCTCCTTCCTTAGTGTTTCTACCTTATCCATGATTGCCTTAAATTCATCCATATAATTAAACTTGATGTCAAGAGAGCTGTCCTCGTTCATTTTCATGGAAAGAATCATTGCGTCAACCATTTCTGCGGTGATTTCCTGAGCATCATAATATTTTTTAGCAAGTGCAGCCCATTTCTTTTCTCCCCTTATGTGTTCTGCATTTTGATTCAGTGTTGCCTCCAATTCACCCAACTGTTTTTCTAACTGAGTAATTTCTTTCAGAAGGACCTCACGGGTCTGCGCATAATCTTCCTGAGACAAAAGCCCTTCTCTTAAGTCACGGTACATACCGCTGAAAAGAGCTTTTTTGTGTTCTATCTTTGCCCTGAGAGACTTACATTCATCTATGTGGCCGGATTGCCGGTTCATGGCCTTTTTAACTGAAAGAAGCTGATGAAGGACCTCCTGCATATCCAAAAAAACTTCAAGCTGTTTTTTTATTGCCGTCAAAACTACATCGTCCAAATCAGCCTTTCGCATTTTTTTCGCATTGCACGCTCTGGTTCCATGCTCGGCATAGGTCGGACACTTAAAGGTAAAATATACCTTATCCTTTTTGGTACTGAATGACCGAACCAATTTCATAACAGCGCCGCAATCTGCACAGGTAAACTTTTTTCCATAGATATTCACAGCTTTTGGCAAATGGTCGTATTTTCCGCTATTCGCCTTTGCCTTTGCAGACGCCGCAGCGTTGATCTGCTGTACTTTATCAAACAAATCCTGTTCGATGATTGCCTCATGGGTATGTTCGACAATGATCCAGTCCGTTTCATCAGTACGTGTGTACGGAACACCTGCATACAGGCATTGCGTTCCTTTTCGCTGCGCCAAATGTCCCAGATAAACCATATCGTTTAGAATTTCTGTAACCATGTGCTTATTCCAGAGAATCGTCCGCGGCTTCTGGTTATTGTTGGTAACAATTCCCCTGTTCGCCTTATACTGGCCGGGTGATGGAATCCCCATATCATTCAGTTTCTTATTGATTCCCATATAGCTCATGCCTTCGCTGCGCCATTGAAAAATCAGTTGAACAATAGGGGCCGTTTCAGGATTCACAATCAGTTGATTTTTATTGTCCGGGGATTTCAGATACCCATATTTTTCCCACTTCCCAATATAATCTCCATTCTCCATCTTGCTTTTCAAAGCAGAAGATACTTTGCGGGAAATGTCTTTCGCATAGTAATCATTGATAATATTGGAAAGCGACACAGACAATGCTCCATTCGCTTCAACCGTTTCCGTGTCGAAATTGTCATTTACCGCAATAAAACGAATCCCCAAAAAAGGACAGATTTTTTCGAGAAAGTCTCCAGTCTCAATATAGTTTCGGCCAAGTCTTGAAAGGTCTCTTACAACAATACAGTTAATGGTACCGGTCTTGACATCTTCCATAAGCCGCTGCCATTCCGGTCTGTCAAAGTTCGTACCAGTAAAACCGTTATCTATATAAACGCCTACTTTATGCAGATAAGGACGACCGGAGATATAATCTTCCAATAAAGCAATCTGGTTCTCAATAGAATCAGACTGATCCAGATTGTCCTCACGAGAGAGTCGGGTATATATCGCTGCCTTATATATCTCTGACGGAACCTCATGCTGAACAGCTTTTACCTCGGCCTGCTGCCGCCGTTTTGCAGGTCTTGCCATTTAACCCACCTCCTTTACTAAGGAAACAATCTTCTTTGCGCTTTCCTTTTCCTGAAATTCGTTAAGGAAATCTATAATGGCCTGGAATTGGTCTGCATTGTTTAGGGTAACGCATACTTCTTTATTCAAAGAAATTTCAATGCGTTCCACAAAACTGACAACGACCCTTCGATTCAATTCCTGGATATTTTCATACTGCCGGAACTGTGCCAGCCAGCTTTGCTGTTCTGTAAGACCTGCGTTTACCTGATTTCGGCTGCTCTGCAAACGGGAAATCGTTTCTTTTGCCTCGGCAATTTTCTTATCAAATTCTGCCTTGAAAATCTGATATTCTTCCAAAGTGATAAATTCGCTTTTGAAGTCATCATATACTGAGGCTTTCATCTTCATGTTGTATTCAATAAGTTCTTCCTGCCGGCTGATTCTGCTTTGAATTCGCTCCAGCTCACGCCTTTCCCATGAAATACCATTCAGTTCTTTTAAAGCCAGTTCCAAATCCAACGCGAGCGATACCTGCGATTGGATCAGAGCCAGCACTACATCGTATATGGCCTGCTCGGTAATCCGGTGCGGATTACAGACAGTTTTATCCTGCTTATTTGCCGTACAAATGAAATACACATACTCTTTACCGTTAGACCTCGTCTTTTTACGTGTCATGGAGCTTTTGCCATCCTGACAGAAAA
>UQXU01000003.1 GCA_900545085.1 uncultured Eubacteriales bacterium | reverse complement strand
GGAACGCCGCTACCCGAGGACGCGCAAGAAATGACGTGGGAAGAAGTAAGCTTCCAGATCGACAAAGGGTTAAAAACCGTAATTCGCTGGCGAAACGATATTATAAACGATATGGCTATTTGCCTTTTCGGGATTGACGCAGCTATACAGGCTGGAACAGACCGCAAGAAGAAAGAATAAACCCGCTACACCCTTTCGGGCGAGCGGGGTTATTTCTTTAGCGTTCAATCTGAACGACTAACCCGAACACGTCAAGCGTTACAAAAATGTTCGGATTAGATTGTAATGGTGGAGGTGACGGGAGTCGAACCCGTGTCCAAAAATCTCTCAGCCAGACTTTCTACAAGCTTATTGCGTTCGCTGTATTTTCCTCATCGCGCCGCAAGCGCACAAGAAACGCGCGAGGTAGCTTCATATGTTCCGCATTGCCGCAAAGCTTAAGCAATGCAGTAGCCCGCCTTGAATGACTCCCGAGCCGAACCCAGACGGGGAAAGTCCGGTCGGAAGGCTGCTTTTAAATTAAGCAGCAAGTGCCATAGCCGGAGCTACAGCTGTTTTGTTAGTTTTAGCGTTTATTTTTAAGTCCCAATTTTTTAACGCAGTTTCGGGGACTGCGGCCTGCTTATCTGACCTTGACCAATCCCTGTCGAAGCCATTACACCCCCTCATAGTAAATATATTATATATCTAATCAGAGATAAATGCAAATGAAAAAAGTGTTAAAAAACGATGAAAGAAATGTTTTTTGACTCGTAGAAAGTGAAAAAAGCACTTACACATGTGCTATAATGCTTATATAAAAAAGAGAGGGTGCGTAAGCACCCTTCGGCTCTATAAATTCTGCTCGTCTGCCGGTCTGTTGTTGAAACGCTGTCTCAATTCTGCCTGACGTTCCTCTGATTCGGGTGTATATTCTTTGCCCAGCTCTCTGAGTATGCCTTTGGCCAGAGCTTGAGCTATTTCATAAATGTTAGATTCTATAAATTGCGCATCCTGAGGATTGTCGTGGAATGCTACTTCTACCAGAGCGGCGGGCGCTCTTGTGTTTTTGAGCTCGTACATACCTTGCCCGCCGAAGGTGCTGTAGCCTTCTTTTACTCCGAGACCGGTGGTGGGAGTAATCTGCTCAAGGTAATCGTACATATTGCGAGCCAGACTTTCACCTCGTCCTCCGAATCTGTGAGTGTATATTTCCGCTCCGCGAGCCTGACCGTTTGCAGCGTTAGAGTGCAGAGCGACGTGAAGCGTGGGGTTTACTCTGTTTGAATCTGCGACGACCTGCGCCAGAGTCATGTCAGGATTGTTGCGCGCGGTTGTAACTCCGTTTCTCTCCAACTCGTACTGAAGCGCATCTGCGAGCTGATTCATGCGCTGCTCCTCTGTGCCGTAATCTCCGTAACCAACATTGAAATGCTGGACTGACGGCGAAATATATACATCTGCCATAGCATAACCTCCGTTATTTTGTTTCAATTTATAGTTATGTGGCGGAGCATCTCCATGTGCATAAATAACATAAATAATAAGGATAATAAATGATTATACTGATTGGATATATAATATTAATAAATGTTGCGGCGTTTATTTTATGCGGAGCGGATAAACGCAAGGCTGTTGAACATAAATGGCGCATAAGCGAAGCTGCGCTGTTAACCGTCTCGGCGGCAGGCGGCGCGCTCGGAATGCTGATTTCCATGAAATTATTCAGACACAAGACAAAGCATAAGAAATTTACAATTACAGTTCCATTGTTTATAGTTTTACACATGGCTGTGGTTGCGCTGCTTGTTTGGAAAGGAGTCTTGAATTGAAGGTATTGAAAAAAACTAAAGTCTTTGCTGCATTTGTAGCATTATTAATGCTTGCCGTGACAGCGGGATGTTCTGCTGAAAATTCTGACACGCATAACAAAACGGCTGCGGACAGCGGTTCGCTAAAAGTGACTTATATAGATATAGGTCAGGGTGACAGTGAGCTTATAGAAACGCCGGATGGAAAGACGATGCTTATAGATACGGGAGAATCGTCAGAATCTAATAAGCTGGACAGCGTTTTGCAAGAGCATGGTATTACCAAAATTGACGTACTGATAGGAACACATCCGCATACTGACCACATCGGAGGAATGCGGCATATTGTGGAGGAATACAATGTAGGCGAGATATATATGCCTAATGCGTCCGCAAACACTAAGACATTTGAGAAGCTGCTCGACGCGATAGAGGCGGCTGATATTCCTATGTATGAAGCTAAGAGCGGTGTGAACATATCGTTGGGCGAGTACGTCGAGTGCTGCTTTCTCGGGCCGGCGGCTGATTATGCTGATTTGAACGACGCCTCTGCCGTAGCTATGCTTAAATATGGAGATACCGGCTTTCTCTTTACAGGAGATGCGGAAGAGACAGCCGAGCAGGACATTTTAGATGAATACGGAAATGCGCTTCAGTGTGACGTTTTGAAAGTCGGGCATCACGGCAGCAGTACGTCTACATCTGAAGATTTTCTCGATGCGGTTAATCCTACGTATGCTGTAATATCCTGCGGAGAAAACAATGACTATGGTCATCCCCACGCCGAGACTCTGTCGAAGCTCAGCAGCAGGAATATTCAGGTGTTTCGTACTGATCTCAGCGGAGACATAACGGCGGATTCCGATGGAAAGAGCGTAACTATAAGCGCGGGCGGAAACGAAGTTCGGTCGCAGGCGAAGGCTAAAAACACCGCTGAATCTAAAGCTTCAAACAGCAGCGCGGAAGAAACTGTATATATAACCAAATCGGGGAAAGCGTATCATAAAAGCGAGAGCTGTTCCGGATTGCGCAGCAGCAAAAACATATCTGCTGTGACGCTGGAAGAGGCGGTAGAAATGGGTCGCAAGCCATGCTCAATATGTTACGGCTGAGGTGTGTTGTGGATTGGATAATAGATAGGATTCAGGATGAAATCGCCTCTGTCGAGGTGGAAGAAGGAAAGGTAATATCCATACCTGTTTCGGCTTTGCCGGAGGGTTCGCAGGAGGGAGATGTTCTGTGCATAGTACGCGACGAAAAAAAGACAGCCGAGAGGCGGGATCGCGCGGCTAAAAAACTGAGAGGGCTTTTCCAAAAAAGACAGTGACCTATTGAGAGTCAGATTTTTTAGCTCTGACTCTCTGTTTATTTTCCGGTTGAAATAACAACTCCCATCTCCGGCGCTCGTTCGCGGACTAACTCTGAAAATACCGCGGCGGCGGGATCGCTCATGAAGTCGTCGTGAGTTTTGTTTTTGGCAAGCGCGTTGCATGCGGATATCATAAAGATGCAGGCTGACTTGTTGTCCGCGGGTGTGTTTTGCATGACTTGAATTGCAAGCTCAGGGTCTATTTCTGACGCCAGCGCTGCATATTCGGAAAATTCATTTGCGGCATCCATGTAGCTTATGTCGTTTGCGTGGTTTGTACGTATAGCGCGCGCTGCGGCTGAGGCGCTTTCTGTCAGGAGCGTATCCTGATAATATGGAATAAAGATATGTGCAAGAAAATAATCCGCAGGGTGAGCGCGTTCGCTTATAAGGACGCGGTCGAGGCCTCTTATAGTGAGGGCGCGCTGCACGTCGTTCCAAACTGCCGGGGGAAGTTCTCCTTTTATTATTGCGGCAAAGACCGCAAGCCATCCTCGAGAGCCAAGCATTACAGATTCGCCCAGCGTTGAGAGCTTCATATTGCGCAGCATTAAGTCTATTCTGTCTATAAGACCTGATACTCTCTGAGCCGATATATTTTTTCTTTCTGCGAAGCCGTGAGCGGCGGCGCAAATAGCGGCCTGAGAAGTACAAGTGCCGGAAAGCTCTGACATAAAATCATTAAATTCCTTTTCGACGCCTTGTTGTTGTTTGACCTTTGCTCGTATGTCGCGATAGTATTTGTGGAATACAGTCAGAATACTTTCATCATCAGTAATTTCAGCCATATCTAAAAAAGCTTCCCATATATCGTACATCTCTTGAGGGCAGGTTGCGATTTGCGCAGCGCCCCATCGAGCGGATATGAAAGCGCAGGCTGCGAATCCGTTAAGCTCGGAATCTGACACTTTATTTTGTGCAAAAAGTCCGTCTTTCCCTTGAGCTTTTTCTAAATAAGATACGGTATCCTCCATGATAGTTATTGTGCTTGTCAGATCTAAAAAACTCATTCTAAATGCGCATATAGCTGCCAAAAGTCTGAAAAGAGCTCCTTCCGTATCAGATGGGGGAGAGAGTACGCCGCTGAGAGAAAGAGCAGCGCTGTGTCTTATGATGCGTGTTTGGGTTTCGTCGGGCATAGAGGGCGCGGGACGCTCTTTTTCCATGTGATATGCTGCAAGAGGAGATAGCGCGAAGAAAATAGACAGCAGGAAATATAGCCCGCCTAATCTGTAAGACGAGAAAGTGAAAAGTATTGCGGACAAAACCACACACATATAAAAGCTTTTGTAGTAGCCTGCCGCTGTGTGTTTGGCATGCTGCTGTTTTTTTCGTTTAAAAAGCTTCGTTGGAAAAAGAGAAAATTCCAATATACCGCGCAGCAATGTGACTCGGGCTTTTGTCCAAAAATCTCGAAGTGCGGCGCCTTTTTTGTATCCCGCGAGCATAGCCCAAAGCTCACGATTAAAGCTGAGAATAGGAAACAGCATAGCGTAGGCGATGGGAGTGAGCAGGACAAAAAACGGGCGTGAAGTGCAAAAAGCCGAGTATAACAATAGTATTGCCATACTGTACGGTATGAGCTTATGCAGCTTGGCCGCCGGAGATTTGTCGCTGAGACTTATGTATTCCAAAGGGTCTTTGGGCTTTGGAGATATACATTTGGCGGAACGAACGAAAACTGTATCACCGCTTTTGTTTGTATTCACGGCATAAACTTCGGAATTTACAGGACGAGCCAGAAGATTCTCAATAGCCTCGTTTAAACCTGCGAAATGCGCTCTTGGCTGAAATATGCGTGAAAAAAGAGTCGTTTTCTTAGGACGCTGAATTATATCCGGGACGGCCGCCGCCGCGTCGCAGGCGGGGTGTGAAAGCGCAGTAATAAGGCTGCGAATGCATCCGGGTTGGAGCTCAAATCCATACGGAAGAGTAACTACAAAATCAAAACCGGTTAATCTCTCACCATATGACAATATTTTAATGTCGCAAAGGACGAATTTTTGCAGTTCATTTATGCGTTCTTTAAGATCTATTGCTGAGAGCTTGGAAGTAAGTTCATTTGAGCGTGGAAGAACGGCGGCTATGCACTTTGCCTCCGGCGATGCTATGCTTATGCGCAATATGCTCTCGGCTGCTTCCCCGGCGTCATAATTTGCATCTAACTGTATAATCACTGCTGTCGAGCCTTCTGCGCAAGCTTTTTTGGGAACAAAAGCAGGTGAAAAGTGCGAATATACAAAATCAGATACAAAGACCTCAGCTGCAGTTAGAGCAAGAGGTATAGAGAACAGAACAGCCAGCGGATCAGACAATATGAAATTGAGCGCGACCAGTGCGGCGGCGCCGATAGCTAAAACGGCAATGATACCGAGCCAGACGGGGCGTTTCTTTTTTAACAATTTAAAAAGCGACTTATCAGAAACCAGAATTTTTCCGGCTTCCGATTCGGAAAGACCTTTTCTGAGAGCGTAAGCGGCTGCGCCTTTTAGACATTCTATTCGGGTATCGTCATCGCTGGATGCAAAGTTTTTATCATTCATCAATATACGGCAAAGCTCAGACTGTGTAAGCAGCAGCTTTTTGCCGTCTGATGAAGGAAAACGGCGAAGTGCGGCGAGGAGCCGATCGGCGGAGATATCGGAATCCGCAAGCAGAGATATCGCCGCAGCTTTAAGATAGATAGGGAAGTAAAGCAATTCTGAGACGGTCAGAGATTTTTCCGAGAGAAAAGAGCAGAGTCCGTCATACGAGAGTGGCTTTTCTGATGCAAGATATTGCTTTCCGAGTGCGATTATGCGCAGTTCTTTTCCTATCTTCGGGGCGGGGCGCAGGCGCGCTGTGTAGTAGGCTATATCCAGCTCGCGCAATGCTGATTCTATTATGTGGAACTGTCTTGCCGCGGCGCAGTCCGGGTTCTTTTCTTTTTGCTTTATAAGCGCGGCCTCTTCGCGTTCCAAATGTGGGATGCGGCCGCTGCGTTTCCAAAGTATTTGCATACGGGTATTATTCCCGTGCCTTAGCTGAGGCATACATGACGTATATAAAGCAAAAGGGCAGGCGTGTTGTTCGCCTGCCCGGGTTTATTGATATGTATTTTATTCTTCTTCGTCGTCGAGCTTTGCCTTTTCTATAACTTTTTGTGCCATCTGAGAAGGCATTTCGTCATAGCGTTCGAAAGCAATGCTGAATGTGCCGCGGCCTTGCGTCATAGAGCGCAGGTCTGTGGCGTATTTTACCATCTCGCTCATGGGAACTTCAGCGACTACCTGCTGACCGTCTTCGCAGGGGTTCATGCCGAGTATGCGGCCGCGGCGGCGGTTCATGTCGCCGATAATATCGCCCATGTACTGGTCGGGTATAATTACCTCTGCTTTACCGATGGGCTCGAGCAGAACAGGGTTAGCCTTAGCGCAGGCTGCTTTATAGGCCAAGCGAGCCGCTGATTTGAAGGCGACTTCCTTGCTGTCTACGGGGTGATATTTGCCGTCGTAAAGAGTTGCCTTAATGCCGACCATGGGATAGCCTGCGAGTACGCCGTGAACCATGCTCTCTTTCAGACCTTTTTCTACCGCGGGTATGTACTCCTTTGGAACTACGCCGCCTACGATAGCGTTTACGAATTCAAAATCGCCGCTGTCAGAAGGCTCGAATCGTATCTGAACAACGCCGAACTGGCCTGCGCCGCCGGATTGCTTCTTGTGCTTGCCTTCTGCTTCTGCCATTTTGCGTATTGTCTCACGGTATGCGACTTTAGGATCGCTGAGAGCGGCTTCTACGCCAAATTTATTTTTGAGCTTTTGGCATATTACTTCTATGTGCATCTCACCCATACCCATGAGGAGAGTGTCGCCTGTCTCTGTGTTTTTGCCGACGCGGAAGGTCGGATCTTCTTCTTCGAGTCTGTGCAGACCGGCGAACACTTTCTCTTCGTCGCCCTGCTTTTTAGCTGTAACAGCCAGCGAAATGCAAGGTTCTCCGAATTCTATTTCATCGAAGATAACTTTTGCGTTAGCGGCGCAGAGCGAGTCGCCCGTCTTTGTGAACTGAAGCTTAGCCAGAGCGCCGATATCGCCTGTGCAGAGCTTATCTACATTTTCTATCTTTTTGCCGCGCATTATGGAGATATTGCTGAATTTCTCCGCCTTGCCTGCGGTGACGTTGAAGAGCTGCGTATCAGGCTTAAGCTCGCCGCGCAGAACTTTAATAATGTTGATTTTACCGACGAAAGGATCGGCGATTGTTTTCATGACCTGAGCTGCGAAAGCGCCTGCGGGGTCGCGTTCTATTTCGAGATCATCACCGGCTTCGTTGGAAGCGTGAACTGCGGGAATATCTGCCGCTGCGGGCATATAAGCTGCGAGGGCATCGAGGAGAGCTTCTATGCCGAGACCTTGAGTCGCGGATGTAGCGAAAACAGGAACAACGTCGGCTTGAGCTATGCCGAGAGAAAGTCCTTTGAGAATGTCATCTTTCGAGAGATCTTCTCCTCCGAAGAATTTTTCCATAAGTTCTTCATCGTTAGAAGCTGCGTTTTCTATCAGAGCTTCGCGCGCTTCTTCCAGAGTGTCTGCCAGTGCATCCGGGACAGGGATTTCACTCGTGCCTTTAGCGCCGAACTCATATGCTTTGCCCGTTATTACATCTGCATAGCCTTTGTAGACATCGCCTTCGACTATGGGGAGCATAGCGGCGGTTATACTCTGGCCGAATTCTTTCTTGAGCTGATCGAGAACTTTCATAAAGTCCGTATGCTCTTTATCCATCTGATTTACGACAAAAGCCATGGGCTTGCCGTGCTTCTTGCAGTATTTATAAGCTTTTTCCGCGCCTACGCCCACTCCGGAAACAGCGTTCGCAAGTATGAGAGCGCAGTCTGCCAGATAGTAAGCCTGAGTAGTTTCGCCGACGAAATCAAAAAATCCGGGAGCATCTATCAAGTTGAGCTTGTTGCCTTGCCATTCCAACGGTGCAAGAGCGGTCATAAGAGAGATATGTCTCTTAGCTTCTTCAGGGTCGTAGTCTGTGACGGTGTTTCCGTCTTCTACTCTGCCGCGGCGCTCGGTTACGCCAGCGCTGAAGAGCATAGACTCTACCAGCGTAGTCTTGCCGTCGCCGCCATGACCAACCACAGCGATATTCTTAATGTGAGCTGCATCGTAAACCTTCATTTCGATCCTCCTAGATTTGTCCTGTATCAGAGCAGCGCAGCGCTGCCTATATACAATATTTTTAAAGATAGACGCAATTGATAGTTTAGCCTAACTTTCTTTTTTCCCGTAAATATTTGCGAAATTACATTTATTACCAGAGAATACAACTCATATTAGAAGCGTATGGTTATGGAGTAATTATGCGCTTCGAGAAAAACGAAGTGCGGCAAAAGTATATGTAGTTTTCACGTCCATTTAATATGATAACAGAATAGAGAGAAAAAATAAACCTTTTTTTCAAAAAAACTGTGATAAAAGCAGCAATATCTTACCTGCAGCATTATTTAGGCGTAATGCGCCAAAAATAACTGCAAATGAAATTCAAAGAATTGAAAAAGCTTTACTTTTATGAGATAATACAGAATGTGAATGCTGGGGCAGGCGAAAAACGCTGCCCGATGAGTATGAAAAATTACACGAGAGAGGTAAAGCAAGTGAAATATAGAGCAGTCGTTCCCGCTACCTGCGCGAACATAGGCGTAGGCTTTGACAGCACCGGGCTTGCGGTCGAGCTGCATAATGCCGTGGAATTTGAAGCGATAGATTCGGGATTGATTATAGAAGCAGAAAACAAGACGTTTAATGTTCCGAAGGATAAAAGCAACCTTATTTACAGATCCGCCGCAGCATGTGCCAAGCACATAGGGAAAGAGCTGCCCGGTCTGCACATGAAGCAGATAGATCATATACCGCATACGAGAGGATTGGGCTCAAGCTCTGCGTGCATAATCGCAGGTCTGTTGATAGCGACGGCTCTTCTCGAAGAAAAGCTGAGCAAGCAGGAGCTTTTAATGATAGCTACTGAGATAGAAGGTCATCCGGACAACGTAGCGCCGGCGATTTACGGCGGAGTTTGCATCAGCGTTATGGAAGGGGACAGGCTGGTATCTCATCCCATTCCGGTGAAAGACGATATATGCGTGGCGGCTATCGTCCCGGATTTCACGCTCTCTACTAAAAAAGCAAGAGAGGTGCTTCCGAAAAACGTGAGTATGGCGGATGCAATCTCGAATACGGCGCGCTGCGGCCTTTTGGTGTCGGCGCTTTATTCGGGAGATTATTCTCTGATTGATGCGGCTCTGGCAGATAGACTGCATCAGCCATACAGAAAAACACTGATAAAAGGATATGACGAAGTGCGCGAAGCGGCGAAAGCGGCGGGTGCGTACGGCAGCTGCATCTCCGGCGCCGGTCCGACTATGCTGGCGTTTTTCAGCAATTCAGATCCCGAGTTGGAATCTAAGCTCGCTCAAAATCTGAAAGGCATTCCGGGAGGCTGGAAACCTAAGGTTATGAATTTCGACAGAAAAGGCGCGTATTTAGAGACGCTGTGATTAAAAAAAGGGTTTACATTCTCGTTTTTTTGCACTATAATAGCATGTAACGGCATGAGCCGTACGTATTAATATTCAAACGGCGCAGAAAGAGACGCGGCCGCATGTATCAGAAACCGACAGAGAGCCGGAGGGAGCTGAAAATCCGGCGGGGGAGAACGTGCGATTATCACTCTTTATGTAATTTGCGCTGCGTCTGACCGGCGTTATTCGGTTTTCAGAGAGCCCGATTTGTCGGGAATTTAGGTGGTACCGCGGTTTTTCGTCCTAAACGACGAGAACCGCGTTTCTGATTTAAAACATTTTAGGCTAAAGATCTATAAAACCAGGAGACAATGAATGTATAAGAAAGTATCTACAGATCTTAATTTTTTGGATAGAGAAAAGGAAGTTCTCGAACTCTGGAAAAGCGAGGAGGTTTTTAAACAGGCGCAGAAGGCGGGCGAAGGCAAGCCGGAGTTTACGTTCTATGACGGACCGCCGACAGCGAACGGAAAGCCTCATATCGGACACATACTTACGCGCTGCATAAAAGACCTCTTTCCGAGATATAAATCCATGGACGGTTACAATGTACTGCGTAAAGCGGGCTGGGATACTCACGGCCTGCCTGTTGAGCTGGAAGTGGAAAAGCAGCTTGGACTGGACGGCAAAGAGCAGATAGAAGAATACGGCGTCGCGCCTTTTATTCAGAAGTGCAAAGAATCCGTCTGGAAGTACAAGGGCGAATGGGAGGATATGAGCGAGCGTGTCGGCTATTGGGCTGATATGGAAGATCCGTATATTACATACGACAACAACTATATAGAGTCCGAATGGTGGTCTCTCAAGAAAATACATGAGAAAGGCCTGCTGTATAAAGGCCATAAAATCGTGCCTTATTGCCCTCGCTGCGGCACGGCGCTTTCTTCCCATGAGGTAGCTCAGGGTTACAAAGATGTAAAAGAAGTATCTGCTATAGCGATATTCAAGTGTAAGGACGAGGATGCGTCTTATCTCGCATGGACGACAACTCCCTGGACATTGCCCAGCAATGTCGGTCTTTGCGTAAACGCGAATGAAACATACGTACACGCTAAAAAAGACGGCAAAATCTACATCATGGCTAAGGCTCTGGTGGAGAATGTGCTGGGTGAAGATGCGGAGATTATTGATGAGATGCAGGGCGAGTCTCTGGTCGGCAGAGAATATGAGCCTCTGTTTGAATTTACTAAGGAAGCCTGCAATGGTAAAAAAGGTCATTTTGTAGTTGCGGACGATTATGTAACGCTTTCCGACGGCACGGGAATAGTTCACACGGCGCCCGCGTTCGGTGAGGACGATAACCGCGTAGGTAAAAAGTATGACCTGCCTTTCGTTCAGATGGTAGATGCCAAGGGCGAGATGTGCGGAGGGACTCCGTGGGACGGAATGTTTGTAAAAGACGCGGACAAGCCGATTCTTGAAGAGCTGGAAAAGATGGGCAAGCTGTTTGCGACGCTGAAGTTCGAGCACAATTATCCGCATTGCTGGCGCTGCAACACTCCTCTTATTTACTATGCTAGAAGCTCGTGGTTTATAAAAATGAGCGCCCTCAGAGAAAACCTACTCAAGAACAACAGCAAGATTAACTGGCTGCCGGACAATATTAAGGACGGCCGCATGGGCAACTTCCTTGACAATGTTGTAGACTGGGGCGTATCCAGAGAGAGATATTGGGGAACTCCGCTGCCGGTTTGGACCTGCGAGGACGGTCATGTACACGTCATAGGCTCCATAGCTGAGCTGAAGGAGCTGGGAGAGAACGTGCCGGACGATATCGAGCTGCACAAGCCGTATATCGACGCGATAAAAATAAAATGCCCGGAATGCGGCAAGATGATGACGCGCGTCCCCGAGGTTATAGACTGCTGGTACGACAGCGGCTCAATGCCTTTCGCTCAGTGGCATTATCCCTTCGAGAACAAAGATATATTTGAGCGCAGATACCCGGCTAATTTTATTAGCGAGGCGGTGGACCAGACTCGCGGATGGTTCTATACGCTCATTGCGATAAGTACGCTCATATTTGACAAGGCTCCCTTTGAGAACTGCATAGTTCTCGGCCATGTTCAGGATAAGCATGGCAAGAAGATGAGTAAGCATATCGGCAATGTAGTTGATCCATGGAGCGTATTAAATAAGCAGGGCGCGGATGCAGTGCGTTGGTATTTCTATTCCAACTCTTCGCCGTGGCTGCCTAACCGTTTCAGCGATGAGGCGGTCAGCGAATATCAGCGCAAGTTTATGGGGACTCTCTGGAACACATATGCGTTCTATGTGCTGTATGCCGAGATAGATCAGTTTGACCCGACAAAGTATGAATTGCGCAGAGAAGGTCTGCCTGTTATGGACAGATGGATTCTCTCCAGGCTCAATTCCACAGTCAAATCAGTTCGTTCTTATCTGGACAGATACCTCATCACAGAGGCTACGCGCGAGCTGAGCAGATTTGTAGATGAGCTGTCTAACTGGTACATTCGCCGCGGACGCGAGCGCTACTGGGGCGGCGGTATGGAGCAGGACAAAATAGATGCTTATATGACGCTGTATACAGTCCTTGAGACATTCGCGCGCACGATTGCTCCTTTCACTCCGTTTATTGCTGAGAGCATTTATCAGAATATAGTTCGCAGCGTAGATAAGAACGCTCCCGTGAGCATACATCTTACGAGCTATCCCGTCGCGGACGAAAGCAGAATAGACGAAGAGATGGAAGCGGATATGGATTATGTCCTGCGCATTGTCGTTCTCGGCCGCGCATGCAGAAATGCAGCAGCCATAAAGAACCGTCAGCCTATCGGCTGCCTTTATGTCGGCGGGCTGAATGAGCTGCCTGACAGCTATGCAGATATCGTAAAAGGCGAGTTGAACGTCAAGGAAGTCAAGCTGGGTGCGGCTGCGAGCGAATACATCACGTACAATGTAAAGCCTCAGATGCGCACGCTCGGTCCGAAATACGGAAAGCTTCTCGGCAAGATTAAAAAGCATTTGGCAGAAGGCGACGGCATGAAGATGGTCGAGGCTGTAAAGGACGGCGGTCTTTACACGTTTGAGCTTGACGGTACGGCTATAGAGCTTGCGGAATCTGACATGCTCATAGAGCCTGTCCAGAAAGAAGGCTATGCCGTAGAGAGTGACGGCGAGCTGGCTGTAATTATAGATACAGAGCTTACACCCGAGCTGATAGTCGAGGGCTATGTCCGCGAGGCCGTTTCCAAGATTCAGACAATGCGTAAGGAAGCGGGATTTGAGGTTACAGATCATATCAGCCTTACGATAGACGCCGAGCCTGAGCTGAAGTCCGCTCTCGAGCCTTATGGCGCGCAGATTGCACGCGAAGTTCTGGCAGACAGGATTTCTTTTGAAGCGGCAGCAGGATATTCCAAGGATTGGGATATTAACGGCAAAAAGGCGAAAATGGGCGTAGAAAAGCTGTAAAAGCGCAAAAGAAAACAGACGATAAACAGGAGAGGCGATTGTATCGTCTCTCTTTTTGTTCTGGTGTTATGATATTTTTATTATGTGGTTATGTTTTTGACTGTAAAATGATGATACAATAATAAGAAATGTAAACAGGAGGAGATCTATGCAAAGAATCAAACGTGTTTTAGCTATACACGATATATCCTGTGTCGGGAGATGCTCTCTCACGGTGGCGCTGCCTATAATTTCTGCGGCGGGGATTGAAACGTCAGTTTTGCCCACGGCGGTGCTTTCTACACATACCGGCGGTTTCAAAAATTTTACACTGCACGACCTGACGAGCGAAATGCCGAAAATAGATGCTCATTGGCGCGAGCTGGGCGAGGAGTTCGATGCGATATATACGGGATTTCTGTGTTCGAGAGAGCAGATGGAAATAACTGCGGAGCTGATGGACGCTCATCCGGAGGCAATGCGTATAATTGATCCTGTGATGGGGGATAACGGACAGCTTTACACTATTTTTGACGATGATTTTGTAGAAGGCATGACGGAGTTCTCTTCCAAGGCAGATGTGATTTCTCCAAATATGACGGAAGCAGCCCTTCTTTTGAAGGAAAAATACACAGAAGGTCCGTATACGAAAGCGCAGATTGAAGAATGCCTGCTGAAGCTTCATGAAAAGCTGGGCGTGAAAAAAATAGTGCTCACGGGTGTGTATCTGGACGACAGGGAGCTGGGTGCGGCATGTTACGACGCAAACTCAGGCAATGTCGAATTTGCTCTGACAGAAAACGTAGAGGGAACATATCACGGTACGGGAGATGTATTTGCCAGTGTCCTTTCGGCTGCTATAGTCAGAGGTATGAATCTGACAGAAGCAGCTCATGCGGCGGCTGTTACTACATGTGAAGCGATTAAAATAACTCATGCAAAAGCAACAGATCCGAAATATGGCGTGGATTTTGAGATTGCCTTGCCTGTTATGATGCGCGAATTAGGAATAATAAAATAAATTTTTATTAAACTGCAAATCCCCTATTGACAAATGGGAGAAAAAGGTGTATTCTATAACCGTGGTTAGATAGTGCTAACTACAGGCCATGTTTTTTCTTAACAGATGTCAGAAGGAGGTGCTGTTATGAACCTGCCTACAATACTCGTGTGTTTGGCGGTGCTGCTCGCCGTCGTATTGGTTATCCGATATTTGGTTAAAAACGGGAGCTGCTCTTGTCCGGATGCCAAAACGGGAGGATGTGGCGGTTCCTGCGCTTCGTGCAGCGGATGCCATCCTCGTACAGACAAAAATAAATGATTTCCTCTTGAAAAGTGCGGCGCGTCATCCGTCGCGCTTTTTCGTTGACCTAAAACAAAACGAAAATATCCCGCGAAGCGAGCAATGCTTTCGCGGGATACGTGCGTTTAGTATTTTTTACTGCTGTCTTGGTTTGCTGCAATAGTAAATAATAGCGCTGCGTGACAAATTAAGAGTATTCTGCTCATATCGAATTATACAAAGCTGGGCGCCGTTTCTCGCTCAGAATGAATATGAGATTCATTCTCCGCTTCCGAGTGACTCGACCATGCTTATTTTTTTGAGTCTGAAGAACATGACGAAACACACTATGATTGTAAATACCATTGTCAGAGCGGCGGAGTAGACGTAGCTCATGGGAAGAATATCTCTGGAGAACATAGTAATCTCTATCTCTGCCGTGCTGATTACAAATTCAAAAAGTCCGCGTCCAAACACGAGACCTATCAGTGCGCCTAAAAAGCTGAGAATTATTATCTCGCGGAAGATATACATGCCAACTTCTCCGTCGAAGAATCCGAGCATTTTGATAGTAGCGATTTCTCGCTTTCGTTCTTCTATGTTGATGTTGGTCAAATTGTACAGAACGATGAACGCCAGACCCGCCGCCATCAGCACGAGCACATATACGACTGCATTCAGCTTATCCATAGAGGCCGAGAAGTTAGCTTGCAGAGTGTCTGTGTTGTTTAATGCGCTGACTCCGTCCGTCTCCAGCAGCTTAGAGCTGAGGTCGCCTGCGCCTTCCGCGCTTCTAGCGAATACTACGTTGATTTCCGCAGGTTCAGAGTAAATCTGCTCGTATGTTTCAAAATCCATATAGATGTAGTGATATACATAGTTTTCTGTGACACCGCTGACGGGCAGGGTGTATTTTTTATCGTCTAATTCCACCGTTATATTGTCGCCCGCTTTTGCACCTGTCAGCATAGACAGCTTTTCGGATATTATGACGCTGCCCGGCTGTATAGTCAGTTCTTTGCCGGATTTTCGTTCCTGCAGAT
This sequence comes from uncultured Eubacteriales bacterium, assembly GCA_900545085.1. Classification (GTDB taxonomy): domain Bacteria; phylum Bacillota; class Clostridia; order Christensenellales; family Christensenellaceae; genus Scybalosoma; species Scybalosoma faecavium. The sequence continues at coordinate 41,287 of UQXU01000003.1, read as the reverse complement.
TTATAAGACCTTCGAAGTCAGAATCCTCGGGGAAGGCGATAGTGTACGAGAGTATTTCTTTCTCGCCGACAAGAGTGTTTACGGACTTCTGCATTGCGGATGCGCTCATGGAGAAGCAGCTTTTGTCGCTCAAAAGCTCAGCCATATCCGGAGTTATCTCCGCGTCCTCGAGTACGACAGTGTAATTATATTCTATTACGTCGTTGTACTGCTTTGTAACTATGCCGTCGATGGAGTTTTTGAGTCCAAAGCCTATAAGCAATAGCGCTGTGCATCCCATTATGCCGAAAAGCGTCATGAACATTCTCTTTTTGTATCTGAAAATGTTTCTGGCTGTGACCTTGTGTGAGAATTTCAGTCTGCGCCAGATGAGGGTCATTTTCTCGAGGAGTATGCGCTTGTTAGGCTTAGGCGCCTTTGGACGCATCAGGGATGCGGGCACTTCCTTGAGTCCGCTGTTTATAGCGTACAGCGTAGTCAGCAACACAACCGCGAGCGCTACTGCCGTTACTGCAATCAGATAACCCATCCGGACAGGAGCTTCAAAATAGGTGACGGTGTACATCAAAGAGAATGCGTTCCATATTACCGTAGGCAGTAATTTAAATCCAAGTATAGAACCTGTTACGCTGCCTATTAAAGTTGCCAAAGCGGCGTAGGATATGTATTTGGATTTTATGACCGCGTTCGAATACCCGAGAGCCTTAAAAGTGCCTATCAGAGTTCGGTCTTCATCCACCATTCGAGTCATGCTTGTCAGCGCGACCAAAGCCGCCACGAGGAAGAAGAAAACCGGAAAGACTTTAGCTATTCCTGCCATGTTTTCGGCGTTTGTGTCCAGGCTTGTGTAACCTATATTAGAATTGCGTGTGCGTATATACCACTCGGGTTCTTCCAGATCGTCTATCTCTTTTTGTGCGTCGTCAATTTTTTTCTGTGCATCTGCAAGCTCGGAGTCAGCCTCTGCGCGGCCTTCGTTATAGTCTTTTACTCCGTCGTTGTATTCAGCCCAGCCGTTTTCCAGCTCTGTTTGTGATTGGAAGATTTTCTCGCGACCCGCCGCGAGCTCTTCTGCTGCTTCTTCCAACTGCTGCAAACCTGTCTTTTTTTGATTTTCCAATTCAGATTTGCCGGCGGAGAGAGCTTCGCGCTGCGTATCCAACTCTTTCTGAACGATTTCCAGCTGCTCGAAACCGGCGTCGAGCTGAGCCTGAGAGCTTTCTAATTCCTTTTCGGCTTGTTCAAGTGCAGAAACTCCTGCTTCGTACCGGTTCTTTTTCTCGTTAAAAGCCTCAAGTTCTGTATTATATTTCTCCAAGCCCAAATTATATTTGTCTTCTGAAGCTGAATATTGCGCCGCGGCTTGGTCGTACAGCTCCTTATTATCGTTGTACGTTGAGTTCAAAGCTTCCAGCTGAGTTTGAAGCTCGGCCGCTTCGTCATACATGCCTTGCTCGAGAAGAGAGTCTATTTCCGACTGCATTTTGTCAATTGAAAGCTTTGCTTCTTCAAGCTGGGAGTACTGCTCATCCAGAGCTTCTTTAGCGCTGTCCAGCTGTTTTTTTGTATCGCTGAGCTGCTCGGCGCTTTTGTCAAACTGTATTTGAGCTTCTTCAATTTGCTTTCCTGATTCTGCTAAAGCGGACTTCTGTTTTTCAAGCTCGGCTTTTGCGGAGTCGAGTTCCTTTTGAGAATCAGTCAATTGTTTTCTGCTGCTGTCTATTTCAGACTGTGCAGAGTTTATTTCTTTTTCGCCGTTAGAGATCTCCTTTTCTGCTGCGGAGATCTGACTGTTATACTGTTCTTTGGCGCTGGCCAGCTCGGCTTCTCCGTCGGATATTTTTTTTCTGGCGCTGTCGAGTTGTTTTTCGCCGTCCTTCAGCTCAGCTTTTGCGTCGTCCAGCTTCTGTTTTGCGTCGCTGAGTTCTGCGTTGGCTTCTTCTTTTGCGTCGTTATATTCTTTTTTAGCATCGTTCAGCTCACTTTGAGCGTCGCTGCGTATCTCTTCCAGGCGAGCCGGCTTTTGAGTTGTCGAAAGCTCCTCCAAATCATTTTCTGCATTGTCTATTAAGTCGGTGTATTCGTCCGTAAATGCGTTGAGCGGCTTTGCGCCGGAGATTGTGGCGTAGGCTATCGTGTAGGCTTCTGAATTAAAATCACTGTCCTGAACGAAGATCATAAGCTCTATACTGCCGCTGCCTATATTCGTAGTTTCCTTTTCTACAGAAATATACTCGGGAGCGCTTATAAACCCCACGACTTTAAACTCGTGAGGATAAAAATGTTCGTTTTCTTCATTAAAAACAAGCGTGTCGCCCATTTGCATGGTAGAAGCCCATGCTTCCTCGAGCACAACAACGCATTCGCCGCTGTTTTCCGGCATTCTGCCGGATTCCGGACGGCATTCGTTGATGCTTCCGTCGCCAAGACTGGTGATACGTGTAGCTGCGAGATTCCCGTTATGGCTGAGCATGACATCCTCACGGTAGCCGCCGCGGACTTGCTCTATGCAGTCAAGCTCGGATATAGCGGATATATCCGCTTCGCTGAACCCGAGTGTAGAGAGCATAGTTATGTCCATAAAGTTGCGTTCGTCGTAATACGTATCTATTGACGAACGCATATCGGGAGCCGCCGCCAGCAATCCCGCGAGACATCCGCAGCCTATCGCTACGATGGCAAGCAAAGCAATAAACCGTGAGAAGGGATGGAAAATCGTTCTCACGGTGTGACGTATGAATACGTTTATTCGTTTCCTACGCATTTTGCTGTCCTCCCGAGGAGCCTCACCATGTTATCTCTTCTGCGCTCAGCGGATTGGCGTTTAATGTTATCTCGGCTACTTTACCGCTGGCGAGTCTGATTACTCTGTCTGCCATAGCTGTAATGGCGGAGTTGTGAGTAATAACGACGACTGTCATGCCCTTTAGGCGGCACGTATCCCAGAGAAGCTTGAGTATTGCCTGCCCGGTTTTATCGTCCAGCGCACCGGTCGGCTCGTCGCAAAGCAGCAGCTTTGGGTTTTTGGCCAAAGCTCTGGCTATGGCGACGCGCTGCTGTTCTCCGCCGGATAGCTGAGAAGGAAAGTTGCCTCCGCGGTCGGCCAGACCTACGTCTGCCAAGGTATCTGCGGCGCTGAGCGGATTTCTGCAAATTTGAGAAGCAAGCTCGATATTTTCGAGCGCAGATAGATTTTGCACAAGGTTATAAAACTGAAACACAAATCCTACGTCATAGCGCCTATATTCTGCGAGCTGTTTAGCTGAATAAGAGCTTATTTCAGAACCGTCTACAAATATCCGCCCGCTTGTGCAGGAGTCCATGCCGCCGAGCATACTTAGAACCGTAGTTTTTCCCGCGCCGCTTTGCCCGACAATAACGACAAATTCGCCCTTTTCGAAAGAAAAGCTGACTTCGTCCGCCGCGCGGATTTCGGTAGCTCCGGTTCCGTAGATTTTACTTACACTGTCGAATTCTACAAAACTCATAAATTGTATACCTCGTTAAAATTATAACACACTGTATGGCGTATGCGCTATATATTTGTGTGTTAAATAAATAAAAAAATAGATTAAAAAGTGTGGGATATTGCTGCAAAAAATTTATAAATTGCAATTATAAAATAGTTATAAGGCGGAATGATGTTTACAAGTCGAACAGGTGTAAACTTTATTTTTTACAATTATGCAACTACTGTCTTGATAGCTGTAAACATATGGTGTATAATAAAAACTAGAATACCTCAAGGAGGACTGTCATGACTGTAAAAGAAGAGATTCAGTCTTTGAAAAAAGAGAGAAACGCTATAATACTGGCGCATTATTACGTTCCGGATGAAGTGCAGGAGGTTGCGGACTACATAGGAGATTCTTTCTATTTAAGTAAGACCGCTGCCAAGACAGATGCAGATGTGCTTGTGCTCTGCGGCGTTTCGTTCATGGGAGAAAGCGCAGGTATACTCAATCCGGAGAAAACAGTTCTTATGCCGGATGCTGAGGCCGACTGCCCCATGGCTCATATGGCTACAAAAGAGAAAATTCTGGACATGCGCAGCAAATATGACGATCTTGCGGTTGTATGCTATATAAACTCTACGGCTGAGCTGAAAAAATATTCCGATGTGTGCGTTACATCTGCAAATGCACTAAAGATAGTCAAAGCCCTGCCGAATAAGAACATATATTTTATCCCGGATGAGAATCTGGGACAATATATAGCTTCGCAGCTTCCGGAGAAAAATTTTATATTTAACGATGGACGCTGTCCTATTCATGCCGCTCTCACGGCTGAATCGCTCAAAAGAGCAAAAGCAGCTCATCCTGACGCGCAGGTGCTGATACATCCCGAATGCGTGCCTGAAACGTTGGAACTGGCGGATTACATAGGCAGCACATCGGGCATTATCAATTATGCGACGGAGAGCGATTGCAAAGAGTTCATAATCTGCACAGAGGACGGCGTGATGTATGAGCTGAAGAAGCGCAATCCGGAGAAGACGTTTTATCTTGCGGACGAGAGCTTCCGCTGCCCCGGAATGAAATTGGTCACATTAGAAAAGGTCCTCGACGTGCTTAAAAATGATAAAAACAAAGTCGTAGTAGATGAGGAGCTGAGAGAGGCTTCCATGCTGCCTCTCAAAAAAATGCTGGAGTTGGCGAAATAGCAACTCGACTCTGCGAAGGTCAAACGCTATGTCAGGGGGGAGGGCATAGTCCCGTGATCTTGACCCCTGACAAATCGAATAGAAGAAAGATGAAATAAAATGAAAACAGATGTACTGATAGTAGGATGCGGCGTTGCGGGGCTGTATGCGGCTCTTAGCCTGCCGAAAGAGAAACAGATTACCGTAATAACAAAATCGGACGCTGAGAGCAGCGATTCATATCTCGCTCAAGGCGGCATATGCGTACTGCGCAATGACGATGATTACGACGCCTTTTTCAAGGACACGCTGAAAGCGGGGCATTATGAAAACAACTGTGAATCGGTAGATATAATGATACGATCTTCTCAGGAGACTATACGTGATTTGATAGGCTACGGAGTAGATTTTACAAAAAAGAACGGCGAACTATGCTATACCAGAGAAGGTGCTCATAGCTCGCATAGAATTTTGTATCACAAGGATATTACAGGTGAGGAGATAACTAAAAAACTGCTCGCCAGAACCCGAGAGCGTGAGAATATAACTATTATGGAGTACACTACTATGCTCGATCTGTTGGAGAGAGACGGAGAGTGCATAGGCATTGCAGCTAAAGACGCAGAAGGAAAGATTTTCCCGATAATAGCGGACGCCGTTCTGCTCGCGTGCGGCGGGATAGGCGGGCTTTACGATCATTCAACTAATTTCCCGCATCTGACCGGCGACGGTCTCGCTGTCTGCCTGAAGCATGGCGTGGAGCTGCTTCATACGGATTACATTCAAATTCATCCGACGACGCTGTATCAAGCGGACCCGGGGAGACATTTTCTTATTTCGGAATCTGTACGCGGAGAAGGCGCGCATTTGTTAGATAAAAACGGGGAGAGATTTGTAAACGAATTGCTCCCGCGAGATCTGCTCAGCCAGGCTATCAAAAAACAAATGGCAAAAGACGGCACAGATCATGTGATGCTCGATATGCGACCGATAGGCGAGGAAACTATAAAAGAGCACTTCCCTAATATATACGACAGATGCATAGAAGAAGGCTACGATCCTATAAAGGAGCCTATTCCGATTGTTCCGGCTCAGCATTATTTCATGGGTGGAATAAAAGTAGATCGAAACTCAAAAACAAACATGAACAGGCTGTATGCCGCCGGGGAGACGAGCTGCAACGGCGTGCATGGCGCGAATAGACTCGCCAGCAATTCCCTGCTGGAGAGCTTGGTATTTGCTAAACGTGCGGCACGACATATGGCTGAGAACGAACTGAAAACGCCGCTGACTTCTTACGAGGTTGATTTCGATGCGGATAAATACAAAGATTCTGAAGCTATAGCGGCAGAATACAAGAAAATCATACTGGCAGAGATAGACAGAGTTCGTGCTCTGCCGAAGGAGGCATGACATGAACGACGTTACGATGATGCTGAATGCAGACAATCTGATACTGCAGGCGCTGAGAGAGGACATAACGAGCGAGGATATAACTACAAACTCGGTTATGCGCGAATATCAGAAGGGCGAAGTAGAGCTGATCTGCAAGCAGGACGGAATTATAGCAGGATTGGATGTATACAAACGCGTATTCGAGCTGCTTGATCCCGAGACTGAAGTAGAATTTTTCTGCAAGGATGGCGACGAAGTAAAAGCCGGGCAGAAGATGGCTGCGGTCACGGGAGATATTCGCGTGCTGCTCTCCGGAGAGCGCGTTGCGCTTAACTATTTGCAGCGTATGAGCGGCATTGCGACTTATACGAATTCAATCGCTAAGCTGCTCAAAGGGAGTAAAACCAAGCTTCTCGATACGAGAAAGACTACTCCGAATATGCGGATATTCGAAAAATATGCGGTCAGAGTCGGCGGCGGGTACAATCATCGCTACAATCTGTCTGACGGAGTGCTGCTCAAAGATAATCACATAGGCGCGGCGGGCAGTGTGACCAAGGCTGTGCAGATGGCTAAAGAGTATGCGCCGTTTGTGCGTAAGATTGAAGTAGAGGTTGAGAATCTGGATATGGTGCGCGAGGCTGTGGAGGCGGGCGCAGATATAATAATGCTGGACAATATGACGCCTGAAATGATGAAAGAAGCGATAGACATAATCGACGGCAGAGCAGAGACAGAATGCTCGGGCAATGTCACCAGAGAAAATGTGGAGCGTTATGTATCCATCGGGGTGGATTATATATCCAGCGGAGCGCTGACGCATTCTTCTCCGATACTCGACATTTCTATGAAGAATCTCCATGCGGTTTGATTCGGCAGGGCGTCGGATTAAAGTTCATTAATTTCCTTCGTATTTGAGGTTGACTTTATTTGTCGGGTGTAATATAATGTTGAAAGTAAAAACACTTACTTGTTCAGTGATATTCTCCCGCTTGCGTCCTTTTGTGACGTAAGGAAATGAGAAAAGCAAAGCGTAAGTCAGGAGGGGGGGAGAGAAATGTCTGAAATTCGTGTTGGAGAAAACGAAAGCTTGGAGAGCGCTCTGAGAAGATTCAAGAGAAAATGCGCAAGAGCTGGCGTTCTGGCTGAGATTAGAAAGCGTGAACATTACGAAAAGCCCAGCGTTAAGAGAAAGAAAAAAGCTGAGGCAGCCAGAAAGAGAAAACGCTAATCGGCTTGATTATTGTAATTGAGGCAGTCCACTTTGTGTGGGCTGCTTTTTTGTGAGTTCAGAAACATAACGTCATTCCAACTGTCATACAAATAAAAAAGCATGGCAGGGAGGCGAATATGAAACGCAAGAGAAGTGCGCCGAAAAAGAAAAACACACATGTTTTTGAATTCTCGCCTGAGCTAAGGCTCGAAGGTGCGAATATAACAGTATTTGAAAACGAAGGCTGTACGATAACAGGCTGTGAAGAGATACTGAAGTATACGGATGAGCAGGTGCGCGTGCGCGGCAGCAGGATAATAGTCTCCGTAGAAGGAGAGGAGCTGACTCTGAGGCGAATGTCCTCTGAGGAAATCGTCTTGACAGGGCGCATACGCTCTGTCTGCTTTGAGACCGGAGTCTAGGAGGAAAGATATGGAAAAGCTGCTTCGCCTGCTGGAAGGGTATGTGATAGTAGAGCTGGAAGGGCTGGGGCTGGAGGGCTTCGTCAGCGCGGCGGCGGTGCGCGGGGTCAAATTTATGGACACTGTTCGTATATCATACTCCACGATAGTCAGCAAGATACCCGCGTTTAGTTATTTTAAGCTTAAAAGTATGAACTCGCGGGTGAAGATACGGGTGATAAAATTCGGCGGGTTCCCCGGCGCGCTGATATATGCAAGGCAAAGGTGGGCGTTGTCGCTTTTGCTGATTGTCGGCATATTTTCTATATTTGTATGTTCTCATTTGTGCCTTGGCGTCGATATAACAGGCTTGAGCAGCATCAGCGAGTTTGACGTTTATTCAGTATTGAAGGAGAACGGATGGACGCCGGTGAGATTTAAAGGAAGTATAGATCTGGATGAGGTTGCTTTGGAGCTGAGGCGTACTTTTCCGACGCTCTCATATGCTCACGCTCAGTTTGACGGAGTGAATCTTTCCGTTACTGTAGATGAGGGAACGCCTGTTCCGGATATAGAGGACGAGACTCCGGGCAGCGTGATAGCGGCGAAGTCGGGCGTAGTGACGCAGGTGATATGCAGAGAGGGCAGCGCTGTAGTGGAAAAAGGGGATATTGTATCGGCGGGAGATGAGCTGATAGCGGGGAGCTACACAAAAGATGAAACTCAGTTTAATGTTGCGGCTAAAGGAGAAGTGATGGCTGACGTTACGTATTCTGCCAGCGTAACGCGGGATTATATTGACTACGAGCTGTCCCCGACGGGAAGAACGTCTGATTCGGTTAGATTTGAGCTGTTCGGAAATACGCTGCTGGAAATCGGGGGAGACGAATTTGAGCTGTCGGAAGTGACGGACAGTAAAGATATTATTTTGGGAAAAGGAACGGTGTTTCCGCTTCATATAATTAAAAATACACTCTCTGAAGGTGTGAAAACTCCGACAGATAAAAACCTGCGAGCCGCTGTTTCTGCGGCCGAGGAAGAAGCGTATAAAAAAGCCATGCGTTCAGTACCGGACGACGCGGAGGTGAAAGATTTTTCCTGCGTCAGTGAGCATGGAGGGGGGAAGGTTACGGTAACGCTGACATTGGTGGCGTCTGAGCAAATTGGCAAAAAATAAAAAAGACAGATATAAATCTGTCTTGAGGTTTTAATATTCAGGGACTTCCATGCGAAGCAGTTTGGCGCCGTGTTCACCAATATCTCGTGCGAGAGCGAATCCCTGTGCGGTCCAATGTTCAGCATCCTCGGGCAGAAGTGCGAGAGCATACATGGTTTTAACGCCGTGTATCTGACAGCGTTGGACGAGCCGAGTCATGAGCCGCTCGGTATGCCTGTCTGAAGAGGCGATAAAGAGGCATACAAGTATTTCTCCTACGTCCAGATCATCAAGAGCAGATACAATACACTCGTCGAAATAAGATTTGTACGGCAAGATGTGTTGAAGTTTTGACTCCTCGAGATGCTTTGACGTGGCGTTGTACCAGTTTTCGCAGTCTCCGGCGTCTCCGGGAAATGCGCTGAGCATGAGAGCCTCGGGGTCTTTTTCCAGAAGCAGAGCCGAAAATCCGGGGTTCAGATAAAATCTTCTCGCCAGGTATTCTGCGGCGTAGAGCTGTTCTTCTTTATCAAGACCGGCAAAAAGCCCGCTGCGTTTCTCTATAAGAAGCTTCGCGGCCGCTGCCGCGTCATCCTCGTTGAATCCACGTATAATCAAAGCTAAAACCTCCTGCTTTTGAAGTGCAGATATATTTTAAACCCGGAGGGAAAAAACGTCAAGTTTTTCACTGCAAAGCTTGCCTATTGAAAAAAAGTTTCGCATACATTATAATGAAACGGAAACAACAGATCACGGTATTTTTAGGAGGTTTTTTTGCAGTCCGAACAGATAGAGTTTGATACGCTGGAGCAGCAGCAGGCTGTTTTTGGAGCGTATGATGAAAACATAAAGATAATAGAAAAGGATCTCGGCGTAACTATAGTTCTGCGGAACTCCAACGTAGATATAATAGGAGAAGAACCCGGCGTTACGCTGGCGTCCGCAGTTATAAATTCACTTATGCGAGCGCATGACGAAGGCGAGAGCATAGACGCTATGTATGTATCGCGTATGTTGGAGCTCGTGCGTACAGATGAGGTTGAGGATGCGTTCAAAGCGTCTAAGGATGTAGTAGTGCTTACTCATCGTGCTCAGCCTATACGATGCAAAACCATAGGTCAGAAGAACTATGTCAAAGCCTTGCAGGAGAATACAGTGACTATATGTATAGGCCCCGCAGGTACGGGAAAGACATTCCTCGCCGTAGCTCAGGCTGTCGCAGAGCTGAAGCGCGGAGAGATAGAGCGCATAGTTATGAGCCGACCGGCGATAGAAGCCGGAGAGGAGAGGCTGGGCTTCCTGCCGGGTGATTTGGCGCAAAAGGTAGATCCTTATCTGCGGCCTTTGTATGATGCGCTGAACGACATACTTGGCGGAGAAAAAGCAAAGAAGCTCCAAGAACGAGGCATAATAGAAATTGCGCCGCTGGCATATATGCGAGGCAGAACGCTTAACAGAGCGCGGGTCATAATTGACGAATCACAGAATGCGTCTCTCCCTACCTTGAAAATGGCTCTCACAAGACTCGGAGAAGGCTCAAAGATGGTGCTCACCGGAGATGTAACGCAAATAGACCTGCCCAAAGCCAACGATTCGGGACTGGAACGGTGCGCCTCCATATTAGGCTCGGTAGACGATATAGCGGTCATGAGATTGAACAACCGAGATGTTATCAGGCATAAACTTGTGCGTGATATTGTCAAAGCTTTCGAAAAGGCGGAGAAGGCGCAGGCAGAAAAACGTCAGCAGCCGAGGCAGATAAAGAGAATAAAATAGCTTTTTTAACGGCAGAATTGACAAGCGTCTTTTCTGCCATTGCTATATGACCGGAAGCTGTACAAAACGTGCAGAGTTGTGTATAATGTGAGTTATAAGGGAAGGATTTACATATTACATAATCGTCAGGAGACATATTTTGAGTAAGCACACCAGAGTGAATTTGGCAGAGCCTCTGCAAAAAAATATAAAAACGAATAAAATCATAGCTATTGCGCTGGTATATTTGGCGGCATTTGCATTTTGCTATATTGCAGGTGTATTGAGTACAATTCCAACCAGCAGTTCGGTCAAGGTTGGAGATATATCTCCTCAGACGTATACCGCGTCCAAAGATGTGGTAGATGAATACAGCACGGAGCTTGCGCGTGAAGAAGCGATGGCAAAGGTAGACGCCGTGTATAAGCTGGATTCGTCCGTGACGCAGGATACGCTCGATAAAATATCGGCGGATTTTTCGGCTGCGGAGCAGGTTCGTCAGTCGGCGAGGACGCTTTATCTCGAACAGACTAATGAATCAGAATCTAGTTTCAGTCCGGATAGGATAGATTGGGATGTCATTCTCACTCAGAGCATAGTTTCTAATTTGAAACAGAAGCTAAGCGAATATATAACGGATGAAAATGTGTACGCCATAGCCGCGTCCACTCAGTCTCAGCTTCTTTCTTTAAAGACTGATCTCACATCTCTGGTCTCCAACAGAATGAGCTCAGGTCTTACTCAGGACGATACCGCAGAATTTGTGAACTCTTTGGCGTCCGTGCTGACGTCGGAGAAGAACTATTCGCCTGAGATGGCGGACTTGGCTGCAAACATAGCCGGAGGGACGATAAAGGCAAATAAAATATTTGACAGTGAAACAACAGAGAGCAGCAGAAAAGCGGCGGCCGATGCTGTCAGCGAAGTCGTGTACAAAACAGGGCAAAATATAGTACAAAAAGGCGATGTAATAACGGAAGCTAACTATAATCTCATGATGCAGCTGGGCATAATATCAGACGGGCAGTCACACGGCATGCGCTGGCTTTCAGGCGGAATACTTATGTTGGTAATATACGGATCGTGGATTCTGTATATGTTCATATTAGAGCCGAAACTGAGATTTTCATTCAGGGCTAATCTCAGCCTCGCGCTGCTTATGTTTATTTGTGTCGCTATTGAAATAGTGGTCAAGTCGTTAAGCTTGTTGGCGACGCCTGTATTCCTGCCGGTTTTAGTAGCGTCGGCATTTATGCGGAAGAGGTCTGCGATAACCTTGGGCACGCTTATGTCTATAATGATTTGTTATCTTACGACTCCGTCCGACGGCATGTTCTTCTGCGAGGAAAATATGCGAATGCTCACCGCGAGTATTTTGGGAGTTTTTGCGGCTGTGCTGACATTGCGAAAAAGGCAGAACCGCGGCGAATTTGTCGCAGCGGGCGCGGTGGCGGGCTGTGTCAACGTGCTTATATACTTATGCTTTTGTATCTTAGACGGCAGACATTTGTCATCTGTGGTGCATTTTATGCTCATGGGTCTGCTGAACGGATTGGCGGCGGGATTTGTATCTGTAGGGCTGCTCCCCGTCTGGGAGAGGGTATTCTCGCTGGATACTCCCATGCAGCTGTTGGAGATAGCCAATCCGACTGCTCCTCTGCTCAAAAGATTGATGATAGAAGCTCCGGGAACATATCATCACAGTATGATGGTTGCCAATCTGGCTGAGGCAGGCGCAGAGGCGATAGGAGCGGACGCGCTTTTGGTGAGAGTAGCGTCTTACTATCACGATATAGGGAAAATAGGGAATCCGCAGATGTTCAAAGAAAACCAGCTGCACACGTGTAATCCGCACGACAGCATGCCTCCGCAGGAGAGCGCCAAGCTGATAATAAGACATGTGTCAAAAGGCGTTGAATTAGCCGAAAGGTATAAATTGCCGCGCCGCGTTGTGGATATTATCAAACAGCACCATGGCACGAGTTTGGCTCTTTTCTTCTATTATAAAGCAAAAGAGCTGGATGAAAATGTGAAAGAGGAGATCTTCAGGTACAACGGCCCTCGGCCAAACACTCGAGAAGCGGGTATACTAATGCTCGCGGATGTAGTGGAAGCGGCTGTCCGCGCGAATAAAAGCGCACAAAAAGGCGAGCTGGAAGACCACGTAAGCAAACTGATAAAATCAAAACAGGATGACGGACAGTTGGACGACTGCCCGCTGAGCAGACCGGAGATTCGTGCAATAGAGCATGCTTTTATCGGAGTGTTTCGCGGGGCGAACCATCAGAGGATTAAATATCCGGGAGATGAAAAGCGCAATATGCGCAGAGCTACGGAGGACAAGCATGAGACTACAATGTGAATTTTGCGATGAATACTCTACGGAGGAGATATCTGTAAGCCAAAGCACTTTGGATGCGATGCAGAATGCGATGGAAAATGCCGTGCGTCTGGAAGGGCTGGAATATGCCGAAGTGTGCGTACTTCTTACAACAGAAGAAGAGATACAGCGCCTTAACGCTGAGTTCAGAGATATTGACAGAGTTACTGACGTTCTCAGTTTTCCTGAGCTGGACATAAAACAACCTATAAGCGAGCTTGCAGCAGAGGGCTGCGAGGTGGATATAGAGAGCGGATTTTTAGGCGATATTGCGATATGCGTGAAACGTGCGGAGGAACAAGCCGCGGAATACGGGAATACTCTGGAAGAGGAGCTTTGTTTTCTGTGCGTCCACGGCGTGCTGCATCTGATGGGATACGATCACATAGACAAAGATGACGAGCTGAAAATGCGGGCGAGACAGAGAGAGGCGCTGGGCAGAGTATGAGACGCTTTATAAACAGCGTAAACAATGCTTTCGCCGGAATAGTTCACGCTTTCGGCAGCGAGAAGAACATGCGCACTCACGTTATTGTGGCGACGCTCGTTGTTATAGCCGGGGTAGTCACTCATTGTACGCGCTACGAGATGATTGCTCTGGCGCTGACTATTACATTTGTTTTTTTTGCAGAGCTGATTAATACAGCTGTGGAAGCTGTCGTAGATCTTATTACTGAAAAGTACAACGAATACGCTAAAATAGCAAAAAATGTGGCGGCCGGAGCTGTTTTGTTGGCTGCGGTAAACTCGCTGATAGTCGGATATTTGGTATTTTACAGAAAGCTGAGCAGCGCGCGCGGCGTATTTCTTTCTATGGAGACAACGATTCAGAATTTGCCTGCGCATGTGATATTTGCGAGCATGTTTTTAGTCTGCGTATGCGTCATAATAATTAAAGCTAAGAGCACAAAGCGAAAGGGAAGCTATATCCATGGCGGAATGCCCAGCGGCCATACGGCTTTGGCATTTGCTCTGTTCGCGGCTATGGCTTTGGTCGGCAGAGATACGGTGATAACGTCGTTCGCTTGTATTATGGCCGTGCTGGTGGCGGAGAGCAGAATGGAGACGAATGTGCATACGTTTTCTGAAGTTGCGGCGGGCGCCATAATAGGCGTGCTTATAACAATTCTGCTGTTCTATTTTGCAAACTGGCTTGCACTCTAAAGCTGAAAATAACATTAGGAGAGATATTTTGCAATATTTTGAAGATTATAATGAAAACTACCGCTCGGGATTTATAGCGATAATGGGAAGCCCGAATGTGGGTAAATCAACCCTTATGAATGCGCTTTTAGGCACAAAGGTGGCTATAGTGTCGGATAAAGCGCAGACGACAAGAAATAAAGTGGTGGGAGTGCTCACCAAATCAGAATATCAGATTGTTTTTTTAGATACGCCCGGACTGCATTCTCCAAAAAACAGACTCGGAGAATATATGGTAAAGACCGCGTATGATGCAGCTCGCGATGTGGACGCCGTACTTATGGTGATTGATGCAAAAATGGGGATACGCAGGCGAGACGAAGGGATAATAGAACAGCTGAAGGGCGAAAATTTTATTGCAGCGATAAACAAAGCAGATATAGTCTCTGATGAAAAAGTGGATGCTGCATATGCGAAGCTGACGGAAATGGGCGTGCCCGCGCGCAGGATACATATAATAAGTGCAAAGGAGAAAATTGGATTGTCCGAGCTGGAGGAGGCTCTGGCCGGGATGCTGCCCCCCGGTCCGCAATTTTACCCCGACGACATGCTGACGGACAGGCCTGAGCGCTTCATAGCGGGAGAGATGATCCGTGAGAAAGCAATGCTAAACCTGAGAGACGAAGTCCCTCATGGCGTAGGCGTGGAGATAGAAAAAGTAGAAGAGCTGGATACTATTACTAATGTTGCGGCGGTGATTTACTGCGAGAGAGCAGGACATAAAGGAATAATAATAGGAAAAAAAGGCAATATGCTCAAAAAGATAGGCTCGGAAGCGCGCGCGGATTTGGAAATGCTTTTCGGAACGAAGGTCTTTTTGGAACTGTGGGTGAAGGTCAAGCCCGATTGGAGAAACTCAGCTCATATGCTCAAGACGCTGGGCTATAGAGACTGACAAGAAGGTAATGGCTGCGAATTGACGTTTTTTGCATGTATCGACAAAACTTTTGCTGCAAATTCTATACTATATATTTTAGTAGCGTAGAGGCAAAACGGAGGTGGATATAAGTGAAGGACGTTGTGACCTTACCTGAAACTCATAAGGCGGAGGGCGGAATAAAAAAAGCTTTAGCATTGGACGATAGATGTTCAACTCTGAGCAGCGTCGCTCGAAGCCTCTTTATGCAGACCGGGAATATAAAATACTATTTATTGTATAAAGAGTTAAAAGAAGAGGATTCGACTTAGATTTAGGAACGGGAGACAAGATGCTTTGTATAGTGTTGAGGACGCTTAACGTAGGGGAAATGGATAAAAGAGTTACGCTTTTTTCGCGTGAGACAGGGCGGATAGACGCCACGGCGCGCGGGTGCCGCAAAGTGGGCAGTCCGCTGCTTGCGGCGACGCAAGTGTTCGCCTGTTCGGAGATCAGCTTTAACAGGTCCAAAGACGGTCATTATTTTATGACTCAGGCGGAGGTAAAGCAGAATTTTCCGAGAGTTACGCGCAGCGCGGATATTTTTACCTGCGGATCGCTGCTGCTGGAGCTTTGTGAGCGAACAATAGTGGCCGATGCTCCCGAACCGAGACAGTTTGCCCTGCTTGCCAGCGCTTTATATAATCTGGACAAGGGAACGGATCCGGGTACAGTATTTACTTTCTTTATATTCAAGCTGTTGGATATTCAGGGCATGCGGCCGACGCTGTCGCGATGCGTAAAGTGCGGCGCTCCGCCGGCAAATAAGCTTAACATAAGCGCAGGCGGAGCAGTCTGCGCAAACTGCGCAGGAGAAAAGGCCCCCGGCCTCGCGTTTGAAACAATAACTAAAATAATGAAAACGCCCTCCAAAAACATGGACAGCATAGGAACAGTATCCTTGGATATAGTAAAACTGGCGCGCAAATGGATGCCTCAAGCGGTGAGCTATATGCCTAAAAGCACTATACTTTTTGACACGACGATTAAGAAATGGGAAGCGCGCAAAGAAGCTTGAAACAGAGTTATTGAAATGCTATAATCACGATAGCAGAGCTTTTGTCAGAGAAAAGCGCAGAATAAAATAAAGTCAGGGGAGGTTTTGGGTTAATGAGCAAAAAATACGTCTATCTCTTCAGCGAAGGCGACGCTTCGATGAAGAATCTTCTGGGAGGGAAAGGCGCAAATCTGGCGGAGATGTCGCGGATAGGGCTGCCGGTTCCGGAAGGTTTTACGATAACTACCGAAGCGTGCAATAAATATTACGCCGACGGAGAGGTTCTTTCTAAAGAAGTTGAAGACCAGATACACCGCGCTTTGACAGTGTTGGAGGTTATAGCGGAGAAGAAATTCGGCGACGAGAAAAATCCTCTGCTTGTTTCTGTGCGATCCGGAGCGAGGGCTTCGATGCCCGGGATGATGGATACCATTCTCAATCTGGGTTTGAATGACATTACAGTAGACGCTCTGGCAAATCTCACGAACAACGAAAGATTCGCTTATGACAGCTACCGCAGATTTCTACAGATGTTTGCCGATGTAGTAATGGGCGTGAGCAAGGCTAAGTTTGATAAAATATTAGATTCGGTCAAAGAAGCAAAGGGAGTCAAGCTGGATACGGAGCTGGACGCTGAAGATCTCAAAAAAGTAGTTGCTGAATACAAAGAGCTTTACAAAAAAGAGATTGGGCATGATTTTCCGCAGGACGCCAGAGAGCAGCTTATGGAGTCGGTTAAGGCGGTGTTCCGCTCGTGGAACAACGAACGTGCGCAGGTTTATCGCAGACTGAATCACATCCCGTCCGATTGGGGTACGGCGGTTAATGTCCAGATAATGGTTTTCGGAAATATGGGAGACGACTGCGGGACGGGCGTGGCGTTCACGCGAAGCCCTGCAACAGGCGAGAAGAAGCTCTTCGGCGAATATCTTATGAACGCACAGGGCGAAGACGTCGTAGCGGGTATTCGCACGCCTCATCCTATATCTCAGCTCGAAAAGGATATGCCGGAGGTATATAGAGAATTTGCGGCGATAGCCGAGCGGCTTGAAAATCACTATGCCGATATGCAGGATATGGAGTATACCATAGAGCGCGGAAAGCTTTATATGCTTCAGACGCGAAACGGCAAGAGAACAGCGGCGGCGGCGCTCAAAATAGCCGTGGATATGGTGGAAGAAGGAAAGCTGACGCGAGGAGAAGCGCTGCTGAAAATAGAACCGAATCAGCTTGATTCTGTATTGCATCCGCAGTTTGACGCGGAAGAGCTGAAAAAAGCAGTTCCGATAGCTTCAGGTCTTCCGGCGTCTCCGGGTGCAGCGGCGGGAAAAATAGTATTCTCTGCTGAAGAAGCGGTAGAAAAGGCGTCGGCAGGGGAAAAGGTGGTGCTCTGCCGTATGGAAACCTCGCCGGAAGATATAGAAGGCATGAATGCCGCTCAGGGCATACTTACTTCTCGAGGAGGTATGACGTCTCATGCCGCTGTGGTCGCGCGCGGTATGGGCACCTGCTGCGTCGCAGGCTGCGGCGAAATCAGAATAAGCGAGGAAAACCGCACTATTACGCTTGAGGATGGCACGGTTCTCACAGATCAAGATAGCTTGTCCATCGACGGCAGCACAGGCAATGTGTATAAAGGAATGCTTCCGACTGTTGATGCAGAACTTACAGGATATTTTGCAATAGTCATGAGCTGGGCGGATGAGCTTCGCCGCTTGAGAGTGCGTACTAATGCGGACAGTCCGGCTGATGCTAAGCAGGCTGTAAAATTCGGCGCAGAAGGTATCGGACTCTGCCGTACAGAGCATATGTTCTTTGCAGAGGACAGAATACAAGCTGTACGCGAGATGATAGTATCGGGCAACCGCGCTCAGAGAGAAAAAGCTCTCGCAAAGATACTCCCTATGCAGCGCGGAGACTTCGAAGGCATATATAAGGCTATGGGCGGAAGACCTGTTACGGTGCGCCTGCTCGACCCGCCGCTGCACGAGTTCCTTCCGACGGATGAAGAAGATATTCGTGATTTGGCTCAGGATATGAACATGCCGTATGAAGAATTGCTCAAGCGAATAGAAAAGCTTCACGAATTCAATCCGATGATGGGTCATCGCGGCTGCCGCCTCGCGGTCACTTATCCCGAGATAGCTCAGATGCAGACTCGTGCTATAATCGAAGCGGCGATAAACGTGCGCAAAGAGACAGGGCTTAATATAGAGCCGGAAATAATGATACCTCTCGTAGGCGAAGTAAAAGAACTCAAATACGTAAAAGAAATTGTGGACGAGACTGCGAAGCAGGTAATGGCTGAAAATGGCTGTGAGTTTAAATATCTCTGCGGCACGATGATAGAGATACCGCGCGCCGCTTTGACAGCAGATGAAATAGCTAAATCCGCTCAGTTCTTCTCATTTGGTACAAACGACCTTACCCAGATGACGTTCGGATTCTCCAGAGACGACGCCGGGAAATTCCTTAGTGATTACTACGAGAAGAGAATATATGAGGAAGATCCTTTCAGCACGATAGATAAAAAAGGCGTGGGCAAGCTGGTGGATATTGCTGCTAAGCTGGGCAGAAAGACCCGCCCGGATCTGCATCTCGGCATATGCGGAGAGCATGGCGGCGATCCTGCGTCGATAGAGTTCTGTCATAATGTTGGGCTGGACTATGTATCGTGCTCTCCTTTCAGGGTTCCAATAGCGCGTTTGGCAGCGGCTCAGGCAGCTATTAAGAATACTAAGTAAAAAATTAGATTTTTAAATAAACAGGTAAAAAGCAAGCCTGCCATCCATAGGGGTGGCAGGCTTTTTGCGATTGAAACCAAATCTACCAGGGGTAATTGCCCTTTTTCGCATAGGGGAGCAGCTTTCCGTCCAGCTTGATTATGACACGGTGATTTCCGTCGGAATCCTCGGTAACGTCTACGTCTAATCCAAAGTCAATTGCGCTCATAATGGCATTTCCGCCTTGCTCGTGGATAATGCTTTTTATCGCAGGGCCATACGTGTCTATGACCTCGTGCAGTCTATACAGTATCGGATCCGTGTTCCCTTTATATGGATGTGAAGAAAGGAATGCCGTTTTGGATTTGTCTATATTCAGCGCCTCTGCGAGTTTGACGCAGTATTCTTCCGGTACATATTGCTGACCGTCAAAGACGGAAGCAAGCCAAACTTTGTTCACGCCAAGTTGGGAAGCGAGATCTTCGTATGTAAGTCCTGAAAGCTTTTTTGCCTGTTGAAGTTCGTTTAATTCATCGGCGTACTGTATGCGAGTCAGATAGTCGGAATTGTTCATAGGTGTCATAGTACATAAACCTCCTGTGTTGTTACAAAAATTATAGAACAATATCGTCTCAATGTCAAAATTGCGAAGCGAAAGAGTTAAGCTCAATTTGGTGAAAAAACTTAAATAATTGCAAATTAATCGTTCTGAAATGTGTAAATTAAGTGAAAGATGCTCTGCCTATGCGCTTTTATACGGAGAATCCGGCTAAACTGCTGTTGACAGTTATTTGTGAGGGTGATAGAATAATTCTGAGTTAGTCATGAATAATATATGTATGGATGAACTAACTCAGGTGGGAGACAGATGAAAAAGAGATTTATGTACGCACTATGTGCGGTAGTTATACTCGCCGCTTGCGGGTGTTCTGCTGAAACGGCAAATTCTTCAGCTGAGATAACTTCAAGCGCAGAAGCTCAGGCGTCTGATGAAGCGCAGGAGGCTTCGCAGGAAGTTTTTGCGATGGATACTTATATGACCGTCACTGCATACGGAAGCGGAGCGGAAGAAGCGGTAGAAAAAGCAGTGGGTGAAATTAAAAGATTGGACACACTGCTCACATCGGCAGACGAGATCGGTGAAGTGGCAAAGATAAATGCAAATGCCGGAGGGCAGCTTTCTGAGGATACAGCATATCTATTGGAGCGCTCTCTTGCGCTTTATGAGAGCACAGGCGGGGCTTTTGACGTTGCCATATATCCTATTATGCAGGCTTGGGGCTTCATAGACAAAAACTTCAAGGTTCCTTCTGGCAGCGAGCTCGAAAAGCTGTTGGAAATTACAAACGCGAACGACATAGTGTATGATGAAACAACGAGCGAGGTATCGTTTAAAAAAGACGGAATGATGATAGATTTTGGCGGAATAGCTAAAGGATATATTTCCTCTCGTATAATGGATATTTTTCAGGAATGCGGTGTGGAAAGCGGAATGGTTAACTTGGGCGGAAACGCTCAGGTGAAAGGCACGAAGACCGACGGTTCAAAGTGGAGAATAGCAATTCAAAGTCCTGATGACGAAGGCGATGAATACGGCATGATTGGCGTGATTGAGGTTGAGGACAAAGCCGTCATAACGTCCGGAGGCTATGAGCGTTACTTTAAAGAAGATGGCGTAACTTATCATCACATAATAGACCCCGCCACGGGCAAACCCGCGAATAACGGACTGATTTCAGTGACTATAGTATGCGCAGACGGAACGTTGGCGGATGGGCTGTCCACGTCTCTGTATGTAATGGGGCCGGACAAAGCGAAAGAATATTGGAGGGAACACAGCGACGAGTTTGACATGGTATTGGAAACTGATGACCATAAGCTCTTGGTGTCGGAAGGGTTAGCCGACAGCTTCAGCAGTGAATTAGAAATAGAAATAGTTTCAAAAGGTGAGTGACGGCAAATGGGATATATGAAAAAACTGACAGCTTTTGCACCTATCATTGCAGTATTAGTTGTAATAGTGTGCATATCTGTTTCATTAGGAGGATATACGGCGCCGGTGTATGCAGCGGAAAATGCGGACGCGGCGGATAATTCAGGCAATGCAGCGGCGGCGGCAGCGTCCGCCGAAGCGAGTGCGTCGGCTGCTCAGGCGAAAGGTTCGTTTGATGTGGCGGACGGGACGTATGAAGGCACGGGCGTTGGATTTAATGGCGATGTTAAAGTAGCGGTTACGGTAAAGGATAAGCAGATAACTGCGATTGAAATACTGAGCTCGTCTGACGACGCTGCTTTTTTCAACAGAGCAAAAGGCGTCATAGACAAGATAATCCAGGCTCAGAGTTTAGATGTAGATGTTGTCAGCGGCGCGACATACAGCTCTAACGGCATAATTAATGCAGTTAAAAATGCTTTGACAGGCGAGGTTGACAATAGCTCAACGGGAGCTGAATCTGGCGGAAGCTCGTCCGGCAAAGGATCTACATCTGTATCCGCAGTCACAGACCCGAGCTCATATAAAGACGGAACGTACTCCGGCACAGCGACAGGATTCGCAGGTCCGCTTACGGTTCAGGTGGTAGTCAGCGGAGGAAAAATATCCTCGATTAAAGTTACGAGCTCAAGCGATGATGCCGGCTATCTGAATAAGGCCAAGGGTTTGATTTCTAAGATAATATCCAGTCAAAGTACAAATGTAGATACGGTCTCAGGCGCGACATACAGCTCTGTAGGAATAATCAATGCAGTTCGCAAGGCGTTGAGCAATGCTGCGGTATCCGGAGGAAGCAGCGGCATAAACAGTGGCAACAATGAGAATGAGAATAAGCAGGATGTGAGTGGAAAGTTCCCTTACAACGACGGTATATATTACGGCGTTGGAGAGGGATATAAGAGTGATATAAAAATAGCGCTGGTCATTCAGGACAAGACGATAAAAGCGATATTGATACTCGAATCAGGCGACGACGCCGCTTTCTTTAACAGAGCTAAAACAATAGCTGAGGAAATTGTGGAGAAGCAAAACCTTGATGTGGATGTCGTCAGCGGTGCGACTTACAGTTCAAATGGAATACTCGAGGCCGTGAACGAAGCTATAAAAGAAGCGGATAAGGCGACTAACGGAAGCGCAGAGCCGAGCGCCAGCGCGCAGCCCAGTGAGAGTGCAAAGCCGAGCGCAAGTGCAGAGCCAAGCTCGAGTGAGCAGCCTGACGAGAGTGAGGCTCCGACAGAGTATATATATAAAGACGGTGAATACACTGCGTCGGTGATTTGTCTCCCGGATGAAGACGAAGATTTCGACGCGTATACGTTGTCGCTGCGATTGACGATCAACTCTGACAAGATAGTTGCAGTCAGCGACATAAAAGGCGACGGCGATTCCAGCAACGACAGCTATATAAACAGAGCGGCGAACGGCACGTCGAAAATCACTGGTGTAGTAACTCAAATATTGGAAAAGGGCACTTTAGACAGCATAGATACGGTGTCTCGTGCGACGTGCACATCTAAATCAATAATAGAAGCGTGCGAGAAAGCTCTGGAAGAGGCGAAGATTAGCTGATGAAGACTTTCTGGATACGAGTATTTTGCGTGACTGCTATAGCTGTAATGCTGCTGGGCTATAATTCAGTGCTGGCGGTCAGAGATAGAGACGAACAGATTGCAAAGCTGGAGGCGGAGGCTGAGAGTGCGGCTCGGCAAGAGCAGTCTGAGAGCAATTCGGGCGGATATGCCGACGGCACGTACTCCGGCGAGGCTCAGGGCTTCGGAGGCACGGTGGCGGTCGATGTATCGATAGAAGCGGGAAAGATAACTCAGGTGACGATTACATCAGCGGAAAATGAGGACGGCGCGTATCTTACGATGGCGGAGGAGATAATCCCGGCTATAATAGAGGCGCAGTCGGCGGATGTAGATACGATAAGCGGAGCGACGTTCAGCTCGACGGGTATAAAAGACGCAGTTGCTCAGGCGCTGGAGAAAGCGGTGGGCTGAAATGACTTTGACAGCTAAGAAAATAAAACAGATACACACATGGCTGAGAGCGGTCATTCAGCTGCTGTTCTTCATATTTATTCCGTCGGTTTATACGGCTTCTTTCTCGGGAGTAAAGTATATATTTACTCAGCTTGGGAGCAAGGCTCCGGTCGAGCTTACGTCGTTTGTTACAGTACTTATAGTGATATGTCTGTATACCATAGTGTTCGGAAGATTCTTTTGCGGATTTGCCTGTGCGTTTGGAAGTTTGGGCGATGCCGTAAGAGCGCTGTATGTGTTCATATGCAAGAAGCTCAAAAAGAAACCGATAACACTGAGCAGCGGGCTGGCGGCGAAGCTATCTGTAGTCAAGTACTTTGTGCTGGCGGCTATTGTTATAATGTGCTATCTCGGTGTATATTCAGGCATTCAGGGCTATAGTCCATGGGATGTATTCTCTATGCTCCATGCGGGGAATTTCAAGCTCGGCGGTTATATTGTAGGTATAATGCTTTTGGCGCTGATAATTGTCGGCATGGCATTGCAGGAGCGGTTTTTCTGCCGATTCCTTTGCCCTATGGGAGCTGTGTTCTCGATTTTGCCCGTGCTGCCGTTTTTCTCTCTACATAGAGACAGAGAGCAATGCATCAGAGGATGCAGCGCATGCACAAAGAAATGCCCATCCGACATAGCTTTGCCGGAGGCAGGTTCTATAGCAGTGTCAGGAGATTGTTTTCAGTGTCAGAAGTGTGTGGATACATGCCCGCGAGGGAATGTGCATTGTGGGATTAAAGCTTTGAAAGGCAATGAAATCGTATTTACATTAGTAAAAGCGGCTATACTTCTGGGCTTGTGCCTGCTGCTGGGGATATAGAAAGGTGCATATAAAAAAGAGAGATATTATACTCGCGGCTGCTATCGCTGCGATTGCATTGATAGCGCTTCTGTTCACTCGCGTAGGCAGCGGGAATGGAAGTGAAATAAAGATAACTGTGAATGGAGAAGTTTACGGAATGTATTCTCTAAGTGAGGATAGGGTCATAGATATAGATACGGAGCTTGGCCACAACAGGGTGTGCATCTCTGACGGAGAGGCTCATATGGAGGAAGCGGACTGTCCTGACGGCTACTGCAAACAGCAGGGGAGCGTCAGCATGGCAAACGGGACTATAGTATGTCTGCCGCATAAGCTCGTCGTAGAAGTAATTCAGTCGGACGCATCTTCAGAGAGCGTGGCTGCGGACATAGTTGTAAGCTGAGGAAAGGAGGCGGCGTACAATGCGTTCAGATTCAAAAATCAGAAAAGTGGCAAATTGCGCGCTGCTCATTGCTCTGGCGATGGTTTTGAGCTATGTTGAGGCTTTGATACCTATAAATTTCGGAATACCCGGAGTCAAGTTAGGCATACCTAATTTGGTGATAGTCGTTGGATTATATCTTTTGAAACCGCATGAGGTGTTTATAATCTCAATGCTGAGAGTTATACTCGTCGCGGCGATGTTTGGGAACGGCATGTCGCTGATGTACAGCCTCGCGGGAGGAATCCTCAGCTTTGCAGCTATGGCTCTTCTGAGCAGAGCAAAAGGCTTTTCTATGATAGGAATCAGCATACTCGGCGGTGTGTGCCATAATATTGGGCAAATAATCGTTGCGGCTGTAGTGGTTGAGAATTTAAAAATAATGTATTATTTTCCTGTATTGCTTATAGCGGGAATAGTCACAGGCGCTGTAATAGGGATAATATCAGGAAGAATATTGAAAATAGCACAGAAAACATTTGTGAATGAGAATAAAAAGGTTAAGGACGCTCAGACAAAAGTCAATATGGATAAATCTGCGGGTTCAGTGAAACGCTGGTAGAGGTGTCTGCTGCACATTGCAGTTAGTTAATGCAAATAAATGTTAGCTACACTAACATGCGCTCGTGCGTTGCTGATATAGTTTAATAGTTCTGCGCTTGCAGCGGTGTATGGCGAGTCAGACTTATTAATATCAATTATTTCCAAAGGAGGAACAAATGAGTAAAGGCAAAAATCTAAAGACCAAGGCTCTTGCTTCCGTCATGGCGGCATCCATGGTTGTATCTGCTTTCCCTGCGACTGCCTTCGCGGTCACAGGTGACAAAGTTGCCAAGGACGCCGAATACGTCAAAAATGCAGTAGTTCAAGCTGTAAATGATCCAGATGAATCGATGGAAAACGACTACAGCATTTCTGTCAGCTTGACGGTTGCGGACGGGGTTTTCAAGGCCATCAATGTTACATCTGATGACGTAACTGATGACGACAGCCCTTATCTTAATAGGGCTGTCAATGGCACCAAGACTAAGCCGGGTATAGTATCGCTGGAAGGTCAGCCTGCGACAGAGGATACCATCAACTCTTGGGATGGAGTGTCCGGCGCGACAGTCGCCTCAAATGCAATTAAAACCGCAGCTCTCGAGGCTATAAACGAGGCGGAGGAAGCTGAAGCGACTCCGGATCCTGCCCCCTCGCCGTCGGAGTCTGTCGAGCCGACAGCAGAATACGTATACGGCACAGTCAATCTCTCCTATGCAGACTTCTACTATGGCGAGCTGAATGACGTAGCTGAAAATTCCACAATGGATCTCACGGCGGAGGATAAAGTCACAGCAGCGGGCTATCGCGAAGACGGTATGTATGATGCAGTTACAAGCGCGACAGCAAACAAGTGGCAAAATATGTTCGCAGACGTGACATACACGCAGGCGCTGGAGACAGGCGGCCAGATTTTAGGTCTGAAAGACGTAAACATTGCAGTCCCCGCTGAGCTTTATAATGAAGCAAAGGCGGCTATCGACGCCGGCACAGCGTGCAGCAACAGCCTGCTCAGCATAGTAGAAGCTATGACGGTTAATGAGGATCAGAATCAGGTTCCCTCTGAATATAAGATTCTCAACGGCGACGGCACTCTGACAAAGCTGACAAGCGAGACCGTAGAAGACAGTGCTGCTGTAGCTCAGCTTTCGACAAGCTCCAGATATGGCAACTATCAGGTTAATGTGACTTCTGATTATCTGACAGGCTCCAACTCTGAGATTCTCGGCGTGGTTTTCGAAACGGCGACAGGCGAGAAGTACGGAATGGAGCATCTGGAGAATATTTGGAGAGGCGGTTCTCAGGTATCCTTTGCAGTTGTAGACGGCTTTGTTGAAAGCCACGGCAACACGGTGGACGCTGCTCGTTCCAAGGGCTTGGAAGGTCAGACAATCACAAAGCTGACTTATATGCTCAAGGATAAGGCGGACGTAGTAGTTAACACAAGGCTGTATGTGCCTTATCAGGTTCCCGGCGGCAAGGGCGTAACTCTTGATACAGAGAATTTATCGGAAGATGGAACGTCTTTCAAGGTTCCGGTCTATATTTCCAATCCGGATGGCGGCAATTACGTTCTTGATTCCGTATCTTACGGCGGAAATACTCTTACAGCAGGAACAGATTATGAGCTTGTAGATGAGCAGTGGCTTGCCTACGATAACCTCAAAATAAACGACACAGAAAACACAGGCATAGGATCGTATACTGTTACATTCAAGGATGAGAATGGAAAATATATAGATCTTTCAGTTTCTTTCACGCGCAGCTCTAGTTATGCAGATGGCGACGTCAAGCTGGAAAACAATGCTCTCGTAATGCCTGATGGTCTCGATGTGGCGGCATACCTCAAGAATGTTTCTTCTATATCTGTCAACGGGACAGCTCTGAGAGGCAATAACCTCGGGACGACAGTGTTCAACGAGGACGGCACGGTAAACTTTGACGCGACTATTACGAATAAAGGAAACACTACTGCCGTATTTGCGGAAAAGGGCGCGGAGTACACGATAGAGGTTAAATCCACGGGATATCCGACAGTCTCCGGTACGGTTCAAGAAAAAGTGGCAGAAGACGAGTATACGTATGTATACGCCGGTCTGACCTGGTCTGAGTATTGGGCGTCTGAAGGCGTTTATGCAGCAGGCTCCACGGCTTCTTCTGAAGAAGCAGATGCTAGAGGCGAATATGACAAGGGAGCATTCGATGCAGTTACTCGTGCAACGACAAACCACGG
This sequence comes from uncultured Eubacteriales bacterium, assembly GCA_900545085.1. Taxonomy (GTDB): domain Bacteria; phylum Bacillota; class Clostridia; order Christensenellales; family Christensenellaceae; genus Scybalosoma; species Scybalosoma faecavium. The sequence continues at coordinate 14,457 of UQXU01000003.1, read as the reverse complement.
TCTGCACAGAGGCAGCTTCCAGATGATGGCTACTATCTATGATACAGATGGAAATGCCTATGCAGTTTCTCACTGGAGCGAAGACGGTTCTACTATCACGCTGACAGACGGCAGCACGATAGGCTTCAGCAAGGGCGCTATCACAAAGGCTGACGGGACAACAGCTACAATGGATCATTACGAGGTCTCTGGTATTAAGTATGTTCCCGTAAAAGTAAAGACGGCAGATTATGAAGCGTTCGCAGCAAAATACAATGTAGTACAAAACGACGGCGCTTTGGTAGGCGGCTATGCTGAAAATCAGCTCGTCTCTTATGCAGCGACGGCAGAGGTCACAGAGGCTACGAACGGCTTGAAGACAGCGACAATGAACGAGGACGGTTCCTTCAGCTTCTCTGCTAGAGAGACAGGAACAGATTCCGGTATCAAAGACGCTTCGCTCAAGACAGCGGCTCCGACTGTAACCGCAAAAGAAGCGGACGGCGCTTACGGCGAGTTCCTGCGCGTAGACATGACGGGCGACTATGGCGACCTCGGTTCCAACATGCAGGCTGTTCGTTGGGATTACTACGGCACAGACAGCACTTACACAAACCTGCTGGCGTCCTATGGTACGAAATTCGCTGCTGACAACTGGATGCACAAGTCTAACGGCATACAGCTCGGTCTGACAGACTCCCTGCGTTGCCGGCTCCCCGATGGCACAGACGGCACGGGCTATTGGAAGCTGACGCTGTACGCTCTGGGCTACAACGACTATACAGTAACATTTGAAGCAACAGCAGACAACATCGTTAAGCCCGCAGAAGAGACGGTAGATACGTCTGCTCTGGAGGCGGCCGTAGCTAAGGCTGAAGCGCTGACAGAGAGTGATTACACAGCTGAAAGCTGGAGCTCAATGCAGACAGAGCTGAGCGAGGCTAAAGACGTTCTCGCGGCAGAATCTACAACACAGGCTATCGTCGACGAGGCTCTTTCTCATCTCAATGCGGCTATCGAAGCTCTGGTAGAAGCTGAAAAGAGCGAATATGTTTACGGCACGGTCAACCTGCCTTATGCAGATTTCTACTATGGTGAGCTGACAGGTCTGACAGAAGTAGACAAAGAAATGAATCTGACGACGGGCGACAAGGTCTCCAAATACCGTAAGTCAGGCGTATACGATTCTGTGAGCAGCGCGACCACGGCTAAATCTACAAAATTCAGCTCGACATATTATACTCAGACGAGCAGCGGCGTAGAGATTGAAGGTATAAAAGCAGTAAATATTGCAGTTCCCACAGAGCTTTATGAAGCGGCTAAGGCGGCTATCGAAGAAGGCAAAAACTGCAACAACAGCCTGCTTGACATAGTAGGTTCTATGACAGTCAATGAGGATCAGACTGCGGTTCCCTCCGAATATAAGATTCTCAACGGCGACGGCACGCTCACAGCTATGGTCGGCAACACTGTAGTTGATGAAGCTGCTACCGCGACGATAAGCACCGGCTCAGTTTGGGGCAACTATCTCATAGAAGTAACCTCCGACAATCTGCCGACGAGCGAGAACATACAGGGCGGTCTGCTTATTATGACAGACGGCACAGTGTATGGCCTGGAGCATCTGGAAAACCTCTGGCTGCGGATGGACGAAATAGCATTCACAGTAGAAGACAACTTTGTAGAACCTCACGGCAATACTATGGACGCCCGCAGATACAAAGGAATCGAAGGCAAGACAATATCTCAGATCGTTTACATGGTTGCTAATGGCGACGATGTAGCGATTAACACCAACCTCAAAGTTAAGAGACTTCTCTCTGACGATCAGGGCGCAGCGGCTGAAAACGGCACGCTCAACAACGGCGCGCAGGTTCCTGTTACGCTCAACGTACCTGAAAGCGCTGATTACAAGCTCACATCTGTAACAGCGGGCGGAAAAACGCTGACAGAAGGTACGGATTACACATATGAAAACGGCATACTGACGCTCAATGCGACAGAAAACGTCGTTACTGGTACGTATTCTCTGACATTCACAGACGATGAGTATGAAGACATCACGACTTCCTTCGTTCTCAAGTCTGCTGAATACGCAGAAGGAACAGCCAAGATAGAAGGCAACAAGCTTGTTCTGCCCGATGGTCTGGACATGGCTGAATATCTTGCAAGCATCACAGCTGTCAAGGCAGGCGACACAACCTTCACAACAAGCGGCATCGGTACTATAGTATTCAATGCGGATGGCAGTGTAAACTTTGACGCTAAGACGACGGGACGCGGCGCAGCGACAGTATTCCCGGATAAGACAGCTTCTTATGAAGTAGAAGTTACATCTTCCAGCTATCCGAATGCTTCCGGCACGGTCCAGTGCATAGACACAACTGCTCTCGCAGCAGCTATAGACAAGACAGCAGATCTCGAAAGCCGTGATTACACAGACGAGAGCTGGGATGCGATGAAGATCGTCCTCGAGCTGGCTAAGTCTGAGCTGGCGGCTCCGCAGAGCCAGGAGACAGTGAACACGGCGGCGGCTAATCTTAATGCAGCGCTTGAAGCTCTGGAGGACAGAGTAGAGCTGCCGATTTTCAAAATTACGAACAAGTGCCCCGCTTCTTACACGATGGATCTGACGAAGCAGGACAACGCGGGCTACGCTAAGAACAAGACTCAGATTACGACAACGTGGGATGACATCGAAGGCGTTCAGCTCTCTTATCAGTGGATAAGCACGAACACAAGCATAGTTAGGACCGCTCTGGGAACAGCAAGCGGAATGCCCAAGAATTCTACAATTATAACGAGAGGCTTGAAGAAGGGCAGTGCAACTTGCATATGCATTGTAAAAGCTACTCTGCCGGATGGCACGACGGCGACTACAGCACATGCTATGGTGATTAAGGTTAATCTCACTTCGCTCAAAGTGACGAGCAGCATTCCTTCTTCTAAGACAATCAGCATAAGCAAGGGTACATACAAAATGCAGGTAAACACAAACTGGGACAATATCCCGGGTGTTAAACTGACTTACAAGTGGACTGCAAAGAGCAGCAGCACTGTAAAGACTTCCCTGAGCACAAGCAGCGGCAAGCCCAAGAACTCCTGCCTGAATCTCAAAGGACGCAAGAAGGGCACGACGAACTGCACGCTGACGGTTACTGCTAAACTGCCGGGTGGAGATACGCAGACTGTAACCAAGACGGTTAAGGTAAAGGTAGTAAAATAAACCTAGCTTTATCGTTGTTCTAACCTCGCAGAGGGCGCATAATGCGCCCTCGTTTTAAATTTATACTCTAATTAAAAACAAAAATCTGAACGCATGCTCAAGAGTCATGCGCTCAGACTTTTTTATGCTGTGATATATAAATATGACAGCGGATTTAGGAGCTAATTAATGGATTATTGATTAATCTTTAAGATCAATTGCAAAAGCGTATAAAGACGGAACTGTAATCGGGCCGCCTAATGTGGATTCATATGTGTAATCACCGGCAAAAAGACCATATACTGTAACATCATCGTCTTCTAATATTTTAGAAGCGCCTTCGGGACGCTCGTAAACGACTAAAAATACCTTGTCGTAATCTCCGTCTTGAGCGATTCTGTATGTTATAGTGTCGGAGCTGTTGCTTTCAACAGCCTGTATCACTTCTCCGCTGAACTTGATAGACTTGCCGACGTATGATTCCGGATCTCTTGCGAGCTTTTTGTATTCATATTTTTTGCAGTCCTTTTTTTGCTCGCTCAGGCTCTTTGACGGCTCCGGAGTTGGAGTAGGTTCCGGAGTTGGAGTTGGCTCTGGAGTAGGTTCCGGAGTTGGCTCCGGAGTGGGATCGGGCGTCGGCGTGGACTCCGCAGAAGGGATAGAGCTTTCGGCGGGTGATGTGCTTTCTTCTGAAAGGTTTGAGGCGGGAGTGGTGCATCCGGCTAAAAGCGCTGTGCTCAGAGCGGCCGCCAGAAAGCATGCGATTAGTTTTTTTCTCATAGTTTAGTTTCCTCCATATGATTTATTTCTCGATTTATGAGAATTTCTTAAAAACCGGTTAAGCCGGTTAAGTAGATTATATCAGATAATGAGACGTCTGTCTACTAAAGTAGACATATTTTGTTGCTTGAGTACGTACACTATTCTGGGAGTGTATATATAATGGTTAGATTCGATAAATATGCCGCAGGCAAAGTTATTCGCGGACTGCGAAAAGACAGAAAGTTATCTCAGGAGGTACTAAGCGGTTTCGCCGGCATCGCGCGAAGCCATTTGGCTATGATTGAGACAGGCAAAAAACAGCCTAATTTCGAGACGATATGGAAAATCGCCGGCGCTCTTGATATGCAGCCTCATGAATTAGTCGAGCTTATCGAACGTGAATCGCAGCAGAAGGGGTGATGAGCGACTGCATATATTTTTGCATGTTATTTCCGGCGGGTCAAGGCTGATAATGGTACAATAAAGCTTTTTTGCAACTTTAGCAGGAAAAAATGGGCAAGATTGCAGAATAGTCCGATTTAATGTTCTTTTATAAATTTAATAAAAAATATTTTAATTTAGCTGCATTTTATTATTTAACATGCTTTTTGCCTATGTTAATTTTTAGTAATTATTTAAATGTTTGCGCAAAGGCGCCGGTTGATTGACATTTAATATGGACTGAGATATAATTATTCAGATAGAATTTAAAGCGAGATCATGCAAAAAGCTATAGCGTATGGAGGCGTAATAAATTGAAAATTTACAACTCAATGACCAGAAAAAAGGAAGAATTTGTTCCCGTGACTCCGGGTGAGGTAAAGATATATTCTTGCGGCCCTACAGTTTACAACTATTTCCATATCGGTAATGCACGTCCCTTTATTATTTTCGACACTCTGCGCCGTTATATGGAATATCTGGGATACAAGGTGACCTTTGTTCAGAACTTTACGGATATTGACGATAAAATGATAAAGGCTTCGTCTGAACAGGGAATCACAGTTAAGGAGTTGGCGGACCGTTTCATAGCCGAGTATTTCACAGATGCTAAAGGTCTGGGTGTGAAGCCTGCGACAGTTCATCCTAAAGCTACAGAGCATATCCCCGAGATAATCGACCTGATAAGCAGGCTGATAGAAAAAGGTCACGCCTACAGAGCGGAAAACGGGGACGTCTACTACGATACAACTACGTTCCAAGGCTACGGCAAGCTTTCAGGTCAGGTTCTGGACGATTTGCAGATGGGCGCCAGAATAGAAGTTAACGATATAAAGAAAAATCCCATGGACTTTGCGCTTTGGAAGGCGAAAAAACAGGGCGAGCCTTTTTGGTCCAGTCCGTTCGGCGACGGCCGTCCGGGATGGCATATTGAATGCAGCGCCATGAGCCAGAAGTATCTTGGCGATACCTTCGACATTCATGGCGGCGGTTTAGATTTAAAATTTCCGCATCATGAAAACGAGATAGCCCAGAGCGAAGGCGCAACAGGAAAGCCTTTCGCTAACTATTGGATGCATAACGGCTATATCAACATAAACAATGAAAAAATGAGCAAATCCAAGGGCAATTTTATCACTGTACGCGAGCTGTCCGAAAAGTATGACCTTCTTGCGGTGAGAATGCTTATATTGAGCGCGCACTATAGAAATCCTGTCAACTTCAGCGATGATCTTCTTACGCAGGCTGAAGCAGGTCTGAGCAGAATAGACAATTGCCGCGAAAATCTGGAATATGTTATAGCTCAGGGGAAGACTGCGGAAAAGCCGGAGCTGGATTTGGAGCAGTTTACAAACGCGTTCAAAGCTGCGATGGACGACGACCTCAACACTGCGGACGCTATATCGGCCATATTTGAAATGGTCAGAGCTATAAACACTGCGTTTGCAGACGGCGGAGATGCAGAAGCCGCGAAGCAGGCTTTAGCAGCTCTGGACGGGCTTTTGGATGTGCTCGGCCTTGTTAGAAAGACGGATGAGATACCGGCGGAGATCGTTCAAATGGCAGAGAATAGAGCCGCTGCGAGAAAGGCGAAAAACTGGGATGAGGCAGACGCTCTCAGAGATGAAATAAAAAATCGCGGATATGAGCTGAAAGACACTCCCGACGGGTTCAAAATTACAAAACTGTAGGAGAACCGGATGACTGAATATGTATTGTTCTCGGTCGCGCTTCTGGTCGGATGTTATTTCTTCTTTGTCGGGCTTACCCGCAGAGGCGCAGGATTTAATCAGGATTTGCCTGAGCCGCTGAAAAGTCAGATATTCGGCATGCTGCGGAAGCTGTATTATATAATGGCTCTGTTGCTGGCTCTTTCTGCTGTATGTTTCTATTTGCAGATATTCGGCAGCTCTACGAGATTGGTCTCTATAATTCTTGTCTTGTTGACGCTCGTATGCCCGATGGTTTATGCGGTTGTGTTCAGGAAGAAGTTCAATACGGACAAGATGAGGCGCGCTGATATGGCGGCTGCTCGAGCGGAGAAAAAACGTCTGAGAGAGCAGATTGAAGAAGAACAGCCGGAGAAAAAACCTAAAAAGAAGCAGAACAACACTCAGAAATACAGCAGGAACTACACTAAAAAGAGCAAAAACAAAGGTAAATAGCGAGAATATATGAATAAAAGATACAAAATAGCTATAGACGCAATGGGCGGAGACAATGCGCCAGGCGTTGTTGTAGAAGGTGCGTTGGCAGCGCTTCAGGAAAAAGACGATTTTGAAGTTATATTTGTCGGTGACAAAGACAGAATCGGAGAATGCCTCAAAGACAAGACTTACGATAAAGACAGAGTAAAAATAGTCCACACCACTCAGATAATTGAGATGGCGGAATCTCCTGTAGCTGCGCTGCGTCAGAAGAAGGATTCTTCCATGGCTGTTGCGTTCAGGCTTGTGCGGGAAAATGAGGCTGACGGAGCTGTTTCCGCAGGCAATACCGGCGCTATAATCGCAGGTGCGACTATGATCCTGGGCAGATTGGAGGGCGTTGCGCGTCCCGTTCTGTCCGCCACTTTGCCGACGCTGAAGGAGCATAATGTAATATTGCTGGACGCCGGAGCGAATGTAGACTGCCGTCCCGGATATTTACAGCAATTTGCTATCATGGCGAGTGTATATCTGGAGAATGTGGAGGGAATTGAAAATCCCAGAATAGGCCTGCTCAGCAATGGCTCTGAGGATGAAAAAGGCGATTCTCTTACAAAAGAGGCATACGCGCTTATAAAAGAGTGCGATATAAATTTTACAGGAAATATAGAAGCCAGAGAAGCTCAGTCGGGCGACGTTCATGCTATAATTTGCGATGGCTTTGCAGGAAACGTGCTTTTAAAGACAGTCGAAGGTACGGCTCAGACGCTGTTTACCATGATAAAACAGTTTGCGGGAGCAGATCCGGACGGAATGAAAGGCATGCAGCTTATGCAGCCGGTGTTTGCAAAGCTGTTCAAAAAAATGGACTATAACGAACATGGCGGTGCACCTCTGCTCGGTGTCAGAGGCGGCGTAGTTAAGGCGCATGGAGGCTCCGGGTCGAATTCTATCCGTATTTGCGTATTGCAGGCGAGACAGCTGGCGCATACGAACGCGATAGAAAAAATTAGGGTGAAGCTGGCAGAAAATAAATAACGGCTTTTTCTGGCTAAAATATGTCAAAACACACGACAAAATCAAACGTAAAGTACGAATATGGGGCATGGAAGCAGCTGAGACGCGATATAAAGCATGAGCGCGTCTTGGCGGCTTCCGTGCTGTTTTATATGCTCGGAGCCATAATCGGCGCGAGCTTTACTTTTAGCGGCGCAGTGTTTTTTGCGCTGGCGGCGGTGGGCTTGCTCGGATATTTCTTTTTCAGAGAATGGCGCCCGAGCGGTTTGTTTTTGTTGATAGCCGTTATGTTTGTAGGTATGGGCATATCTTGTCAGGCTATAAACAGCACGGCGGACGTGACGCCGGGCTCTCATGTTGTAGCAGGAACGGTGAAGGACATATCGCCTAAAGACAACGGAACGACGATGTACACTCTTTCGGATGTGAAAGTAGACGGAGAGGAAATACATAAAAATGCTTTTCTCACTTCGAGCGAAAGCTATACTTTAGACGACATAATAACTTCCGATGCAAGCGTATCGCTGCCAAACCGTGCGCGTTATTCTTTCGGGTTTGACGATAGGCTTTATTGTGCGTCTAAGGGCGCGGCGTTCAGAGCGTATTCGAGCGGAGATGAGCTGACAGGCAGAGCCGTGGGCGTATTGCCGTGGGCAAATTCTTTGAGACTTGAGATTGCGGAAAAAATGGATGCGCTGTTTGGCGAAAACGCCGGTGTGGCTAAGGCGTTTGTGCTGGGAGTTGATTGGGATATATATGACGACAGCTATGAGACCTTCAGAATGGCAGGCATATCGCATCTTCTCAGCGTGTCGGGCTTGCATGTGGGCTTCATGGCGGGAGCGCTTCTGATTCTTCTGAGGAAGCTGCTGCGTTTGGGAAGGACCTCGAGCTATTTGGCGACGCTGGCTTTTCTGGCGTTTTACGTAATATTTACCGGCGGCAGAGTTCCGGTTGTTCGTGCGTCGATAATGTTTGCGTGCTATATTATAGCTAAGCTCTCAGGCAGGCGTGCGGACAGACCTACGATTCTGGCCGTTGCTCTGTTTATAAATCTGATAGGAAATCCTCTGCGATTATTTGATGTAGGTTTGCAATTATCTTTCGGAGCGGTTTTTTCTCTTATGTGCGTTGAGCCTGCTATATCGCGTCTTTTCGGAGAGCCCAGGTCCAAGCTGGCTCGCGGAGCGATTGCATCGTTCGCGATAAATCTGGGAACGCTCCCGATTATGATAAATCTTAATAACAACCTGTGGCCTATGACGATTGTGGTGAATGCAGTTGCGGTTATAGTGGCTTCTGTAGCTATACCTATGTCTGCTCTGGCAACGCTGATATACGTCATTTTAGGAGACGCTGCGCTTTTTATAGGTAAAATTCCGGATTTTCTTATAGACATTCTAAATGTTCTGGCGGATATATACAACAAAACGCCTAATCTTTCTTTTAGTATGCACAGCACTTACGGCGCCGCCGCACTCATGGTTTTTGCGCTGGCGTATTTTATATCGCCGTATGCCGTTAAAATTAAGAGAAAAATAAGATACGGCGCTGTAAGCGCGCTTGCGGTGATTATAGCTGCTTTGTATGTCCTGCCTACAATAAATACGGCTCCGTTGAGAATTACATTTCTGGATATAGGATCGCAGGACGCGACTATAGTTGAGACGGCGGATAGAACGCTTCTTATAGATGCGGGGCAGAACGAACGTGCGGCAGAGTATTTGATAAAAAACGGCGTAACTCCGGATGCGGTTATAGTGACAGACCAGAGCGCAGAGTACGCTTACGGCATTACAAACGTAGCCAAAGAGTTCACCTCGGCTAAGATATATAGCAGTATCTCAGGGCAGCAGATACTTGAGATGTCAGGTGTTGAGGCTGAAGCGCTGGAGACAGGAGAGAGCATTGTACTGAGCAAGGACGTAAGAGTACGTGTTTTAAACTCAGTGGGCGACAATCTGGACAGTTTAGTTCTTTCGGTTGATTATTACGGAAGGACTGCTTTGCTGTACCTTTCGGACGCTAAAGCATCTGAACAATACGGTATAAATCAAAAATCAGATATTGTCAAACTGGCCGGGCATGGAGCGAAGGATTATTTCAACGCGGAGACTCTGCAAAATTCAGGTGCGGCTGCCGTTGTAGTATGCTCACAGCGCGAGCTTTCGCAATATGTAAAAGAAAATCTGAGTGATGTGGAGTTGTATCAAACGAAATACAACGGCAGTATAACAGCAGTGTGGTCTAATAATGAAGAAGAGCCGCCGGAAATTAAGACAATGTATGGCAGCGCAGAATTCGGAGGAAAAGTATGAAAGCAACGGATTTTTTGAACAAGGCGGAGAAAACGGAGAAGAGAATTTTCTTTTTATACGGCAAAGAGGATTATCTTCTTAGCAGATGTGAAGCTGCGATTTTAGATAGATATTTGCCGGATATGCGTGATTTGAACGTAGACAGAATAAGCGGCGGCGCTACAATAGAGGATTTTATAGCAAAGGCAGAGCAAAACCCGTGCTTTGCCGAGGCCAGGGTGATTATCGCTGAGGATTGGAGTATGATAAAATCCGGGGATACAAAAAAGCTTCAAGAGTATCTATCTCACCCTAATCCCGCGGCGGTGATGCTTTTTAAGCAGTCGGACAAACCGGATAGCAGACGCGCTATAGTAAAATATCTGAATAAAAATGCGGAAGTGATAGACGCGGAAACGCCCGGCTCGGAAGAACTGACAAAATGGATAATGAAAAAATCGAAAAAAGAAGGGTTTGAAATGGAAGAACGCGCGGCGAGGCTGCTGTGCGAGGTTTCGGGGCAGGATATGTTCACGCTGTTGAAAGAACTGGACAAGCTGCGGTATTTGAAAAAAGACAGGATAGGTGAAGAAGATGTGATGGAAACGGCTTCGCATACTCCGGAGTACAATGCGTTTCTGCTGCATGATTACATGATGAAAGGAGATCGAAAAGCGGCGTTTAAGCTCCTGGAGGAGATTTTTGCGGCGGAAAAGACTTATATCCCGCTTATATCTTTAATTGCGAACAAGTTTCGTCTGCTTTATTGTGCGAAAAATCACTCCTCAAAGCCGATGTCCGTAGCTAAATCAGAGGTTGTGTCCGAGCTTAAAGTGCATCCGTATGCGGCTCAGATTGCGCTGAAGGAATGCGCGAAGTTTTCGCGTGCTCATCTTAGAGATGCTCTGAGGATTATTGCAGAATACGACGCTAAAGTAAAGACGGGAGGGGCAGATGTAGGGCTGCCTGCTGTGTTGGCGGAGATGTACTCTGATGAGTGAGAGGAAAGCTGAAACACGAAAAAAGACCCAACGGCGGGTGACCGAAGGATCTGTCAGCTTCTTAAAGATAAGTTTGCCATCGAGACACAGCGGTTTCCCGCAGATGGCAGTTCTTCAGCCGTTCGCCGGGGTAAGCGTCTCGGCCATGGTTCAGCAGTCTGAATTATTCAGCAGCTGCTACAGAAGCAAGCTTTTTCGCCAACTGAGCTTTCAGTCGGTTAGCCTTGTTCTTGTGCATCGTGCCCTTGGAGCATGCGCTGTCAACTTCGCCGACAGTAATCGGGAACAGCTCAGCAGCTTTAGCAGCGTCGTTAGCTGCAACTGCTTCGTCAAACTTCTTCAGCTCTGTTTTCAGGGCAGATTTGATAGATTTGTTTCTTGCTGTTTTCTTGTCGATTACTTTTACGCGCTTCTTAGCGGACTTGATGTTAGGCATTTGTATTCACCCCCAAATAGATTTTCAACACTCCTATGTTAGCATATTTTTTTGTGTATTGCAATATAGTTTAGAGTAATTCTGAGAAAAATATTTATACATATTGGAACTTGAGCCCCTCGGACGAGGAATACCACAGAAGCGTGCCTCTGCCTAATCTCGGCATTCGAAGCATCATGTCCCATTCAGGATACAGCTTTTTCATAATTACGGTGTCACCGGTCAGAAGCGCAGCGAAGCTTATATAATTGCTTTTGCTCATCTCGTGGTCTGAGCTTATGAAGTATTCGTTTTCAATGAGCTCGACGCGCAGTTTTTCTTCTGCGTTGGCCTTCTGCGCCTCGAGCGCAGTGAGTTTTTTTCCGCAGCAGCTTATGCTTGCTTCTGCATTCGCTGTCAATATGTTGCCGCAGTCAAGGCATACGTAAAATTTTAATTTTTTCATATTCTCAGGGGATTTCCTTTCATCGCCCAACTCGCCGTTGAGCAGTTCTTCAAGACCGACTCCCAGAATGTTGGAAAGCGGCGTGAGCACATCGGGGTTTGGACAGCCCCCGCCGCGCTCCCATTTGGATACGGCCTTATCACTGACGTGCAGCATATTTGCGAGCTGCTGCTGTGTCAGTCTTTTTTCTTTACGCAGTCTGCATATCAGACTTCCTATTTTGGTGCAGTCCATTTTTTCACCTCCGCTTGGTATTCTATCAAAATATGCTCAGCCTGACAATGAACGAGCCGTAGAGTTTGCGGTTAAATGCTTCGCTCTTGGGTACAATACAGAAAAAACGGAGGCAGAAATGCAGATAAGAACAGATTTGGCAGTGGAAGCACATGCGCACCTGGGTGGAAAGGTCAGCGGAGTTACGAGCGAGCAGGAACAGCGAGGGGATATAGTTATTACGCGTGTGAGCATAAACAATAAAGCGGCGGCGAAGTGCATGGGGAAGGAGATGGGAAGGTATATAACGCTGGATATGCCTTTCATAGCGAATCAGTCTCCTGAGCAGCTTACGGAGACGGCGCGTGTGACAGCGGATGAATTGAAGAACATAGCGGGAGAGGCGCATAAGATATTGATAATAGGTTTGGGAAACAGGAGAATGACTCCCGATTCTCTCGGCCCAAAGACGCTGGAAAGCGTGCTGGTGACTCGACATATCAAACGTGAGCTGCCCGATTTTCTGAGTGAATCAGCAGCTGAAATATGTGCTTTTGCTCCGGGGGTTCTGGGTGTCACGGGGATAGAGACGGCGGAGATGGTTCGCGGAGTTGTAGACGAAGTGCGTCCTGATTTGATAATAGCGATAGATTCTCTCGCTTCACGTATGACGTCCAGGATAGGCGCAAGCGTACAGATTAGCGATGCAGGAATATCCCCCGGGTCCGGCATGGGCAATAGGCGTAAAAGCTTGAACAGCGCCTCTCTGGGTGCAAAAGTCATAGCCATAGGCGTACCTATGGTAACGTATGCGGCTACTATAGCCGGAGATCTGCTGGAGAGCGCATTGGGGAGCAGCGCGGACGAAGCGGAGAATATACTTTTGATGAAACGAGTTCTTCGTCAGAGAGGCGGAGATCTGGTAGTTACACCGAAGGAGATAGACACTCTCAGCGATAAAACAGCGCGTCAGCTCGCTTTGGCTATAGATATGGCGTTTGGAAATGAGGAGGACATAGACATTCTTCGTCAGCTTGTTTAGAATTGAACGTTCATAATTGCTTCTGAAAAGCATAAGCATATATCAGGAGGCGATTATGAAAAGATACGGCAAGTCTAATCAAAAGTTATTTTACAGCACTGTATTTTTGCTGCTGGTGGTGTTCATGTGTGTAGCGCAGAGTACAGTCGAGAGGAGAGATGCGCAGGCGGAAGAGACAACGTCAGATAGTCTGCTCAGTGTGCTTGTGCCGGAGGAGAATCCTGATACGGACGAAGTTCTGCCCGTGACGGCAGATGCGGATATATCAGATTTGCTTCTTCCGAAAGAAGAATATACTGATGTAAGCGATATTCAAACCCGAAAATACAGCATATCGGGTAAATACAACATACTGATATATCACACTCATACTACAGAGGCGTATCGTCAGACTGAAGGCGAGACGTATACGGAAAGCTCTTCATGGCGCACCGAAGATGAGGATCGCAACATAGTGGCGGTGGGCGAGCAGCTGAAAACAGAGCTGGAAAAGTACGGATTTAATGTTTTGCACGATACGACAGACCACGAACCGCCGAAGCTTTCTACAGCTTATTCGAGATCTATAATTACCATGGAGGAATATAAAGAGAAATATCCGGATATAGATGTGTATATTGACGTACACAGAGACGCCGCCGGAGACAGTACATCAAATGACGACTATGTAACTATAAACGGAGACGAATGCGCAAAACTGATGTTCGTCGTGGGGAAGGGAACCGCAGCTTCTGTCAAGGGAGACAAGCCGAATTGGCAGGCTAATTATGCTTTGGCCAAGTCCATAACCGAACAACTCGAGAGCATAAAAAAAGGATTTACTCGGGAGATCAGACTTAAACCCGGCAGGTATAATCAGCACATATCTGATATGAGTCTGCTCGTAGAAGTAGGTCATAACAAAAACACTCTGACTCAGGCGAAAAATGCAGCTAAATATTTGGCACAGGCTTTTTCTCAAGTGGTCAGCGTGGATAATTGAGGCGGGTTGAACTTTGCATAACTCTCATGTATAATAGTAATCGAATTTACATGGGAGAGTGCTGAATGTGGAAAAAAACAATCTGCCGATAGGTTTTTTTGATTCGGGAGTAGGCGGGATAAGCGTCATGGCGCATGCCGCAAATCTGATGCCAAATGAAAGTTTTATATATTATGGAGACGATGCAAACGCTCCGTATGGCAGCAAGAGCGAGGACGAAATAAGAGAGCTTTCTTTTGCATGCGGAGAGTTTCTGTACAAGCAGGGCGTTAAGGCTATGGTTATGGCGTGCAACACGGCGACGAGCACATGTGTGCAGTTGATACGTGACAGTTATAATCTGCCTGTAATAAGTATGGAACCTGCTGTAAAACCGGCGTCGGAGGAAGTCGAGGGAGACATACTTGTGATGGCTACAGCGGCGACTTTGAGCCAAAAGAGATACCATAGGCTGGTGGACAGAATAGGCTGCAGAAGCCGCACGGTAGAC
>UQXU01000002.1 GCA_900545085.1 uncultured Eubacteriales bacterium | reverse complement strand
AGCGACCTGGACGTTCTCCTCTCTCGTCAAATACGCTCGCTGCTTCTGCGCGCACAAAACACACTCAAGGTTTGCCGCGAGCTGAGCGAAAAAAACATGATACTCGACCAGCTCCCAAGAGATGACGACGATCTGAATTATATCGAATTGCTGCTCCGCGCCGATGTAAGAGAGTTGCAAAGCGTCGCCGCCTCCGGAAAGGTACAAAGCATATCGCGCAAAAAATTCCCTTCCGACGAGTTGAAAAAGAGCATTCAGGACAGAAAAAAGGACGCGCGGGCGCTGATTAAATCAGCAGCTGCGCTTTCCGTCTCGGACATATCCGGCGAGCTGACTTACACCGGACGCACAACAGACGCACTGCGCAGCGTTCTAAAAGCGTTTGATACTCATTATGCCAAGGCTAAACGCGAAAAAAGCGCGGTGGATTTCGACGACATATTGTATATAGCCTCCGACGCTCTTTCCCGCCCCGAGATAGCCTCGCAATATGCCGACCGTTACGAGCACGTCTTTATAGACGAATACCAGGATACCAACCCGTTGCAGGAGAGCCTTTTGGGAAAGATAGGCGCGTCAAACGCCTTCATGGTCGGGGACGTGAAGCAGGCGATATACCGCTTTCGCCTCGCCGCACCCGAGATATTCCTGGAAAAAAGCAGACGCGGCGCGGGAAAAGTCATTCATATGAACGAAAACTTCCGCAGCAACGCCGGCGTTATCGCCGCGGTCAATCATGTCATGAGCTGTATAATGAGCATGGAGCTGGGCGAAATGGAATACACCGACGAGCAGCATCTGCGCGCACGCGGAGATTTCTCAGGCGGAGCGGAGCTTCTGCTTACTCAGCCAAACGGAGAGGAGAGCGCAGCCGCCGAGGCAAAAACAATAGCCGCGCGCATACTCGAGCTTGTAGGCAGCATTGTGACATACCGCGGAGAGCCGCGCGTGCTGCAATTTGGAGATTTTGCGGTTCTCATGCGCTCGCCAAAAACGCACTCGCGCACCTTCTATCAGGTTTTTGAGGAATGCGGCATACCCGCGAGTGTCCAAACGGGCAGTGCAAACGGACTTTTCGAACCTGAGGTTTTCGTCAACCTCCTGCGCATAATAGACGGCGCGCGCTCGGATATAGCTCTGCTCAGCGTTTTAAAAAGCCACATAGGCGCGTTCTCAGACGAAGAGATTGCACAGATACGCGCGTACTCTGATTCCGAGCGTTTCTCCGACTGCCTCGCTGAATACCTCGAATCAGAGCCCTCCCCTCTCAAAGATAAAATAACCTCCTTCAGCGAGAGGCTGAACAGATGGCGGCTCATGTCGCACGGAATGCCCGCACGACGCCTCATCGCCGCTCTGCGGTCCGAGACGGACTACGACGCATTCGTGCGCGCTCTGCCCGGCGGCGCGCGCCGTCTCACTCTGCTTGAGAAATTCTTTGAAAAGCTCAATTCGCTCGCGGACGAATGCACCTGTCTTTTCGAGCTGGTAGAAGATCTGGACAGACTGAAACGCGAAAAAGGCGCGTATTTCGACCTTCCCGGCGAGCTGAACGACGACAGAGTACGCATAATGAGCATACACAAGAGCAAAGGTCTGGAGTTCCCCGTGGTCATACTGGCGCAGATGAACAAATCCTTCAACCAGCGCGATCTCTCCGCCAAGCTGCTCTTTCATCCTGAGCTCGGCGCCGCCTGCGACATAATCGACCCCGAACGCAAGACAGAGGATAAGTCCAAAATAAAGCTGCTGCTGGCGGAAGATCTGAAAGCCAAAAACAAGAGCGAAGAGCTGAGAATACTGTATGTCGCCATGACACGAGCAGCAAATATGCTCATATTTTCCGGAACCTGCTCCGACCCCGATTCTCTCTTCCGCTCTCTCTCCTCCATGCAGAGAGACGACATGCCCGCGCTATCCTCTCACCTTGACTGGGTTCTGGCCTCTCTGCTGCGTCTGTCCTGCTTTTCAGATTGGAACGAATCGGCGTGCGAATCTCCTGAAATAAGCATACCGCACAGAATATGCGCGGGCGCCTGCATCGACTCCTCACAGCACAGCGGACGAACTCTGGAGCAGTGCCTCGAAACTGCTATAGGCATGAGCGTGACGCCTCTGCCCGTGATGCCCCGCGCCTCCGTTCCGTCAAAGGTAGGCGTATCTACTCTGCTCGGTTCTCTGTACGACACGGAGCTTATCCCCGCTCCCGCCGCCGACAGACGCAAAAAAGACGGCGGCGCCGAGCTGGGCACTCTCGTTCATCTGTTTATGCTGCATCTGGATTATAAGGCGCGCACCGCATACGACGTCCGCGCTCAGATGGACGCTCTTGTCTCAAAGCAGATATTCTCAAAGTCGGAAGCAGGCAGAGTCATGCGATTTGCAAATGAAATAGCTCGCTATCTGAACAGCGAGCTGGCATACCGCATCCGAAATTCCGGCAGCGTAATGCGCGAAATACCGTTCACTCTCGCCGTGAATGCAAACGAGCTGGGAATATCGGACAGCAGCGAGCAGACTCTCGTTCAGGGTATTATAGACCTCGCCTTTGAAGAAAACGGCAGACTCATAATCGTCGATTACAAGACGAATCATATCCTACCGGATGAGTTCACCGCCTTCTGCATTCACTACAAAAAGCAGCTTGATCTATATGAGAAAGCCCTGCGCATAATAACAAAAAAACCCGTCAGCGCAAAATATCTCTATCTGATACGCGAAGGGCAAGGCATTCTGGTATAAAATTTTAAGAAAGGACAATTGATTTATGGAAATAAGATCTGCACTCATGACAGACCTTCATGCTCTCGCGGCTGTAGAAGCGGAATGCTTCCCCGCGGGAGAAGCGGCCACAGCGGACGCCCTTGCCCAAAGGCTCTCCGTATATCCCGAGCATTTTTGGCTGCTCTGGGATGGCGGCGTACTCGTTGGCTTCGCAGACGGATTAGTCACGAACGAACGCACCCTGCGCGACGAAATGTTCCGGGACGCCTCGCTGCACGATAAGAACGGCAATTGGCAGATGATACTCGGCGTAAATACTATCCCTTCCTACCGCAGACGCGGCTGCGCCGAGCTTCTGCTCCGCCGTGCAATAGCCGACGCAAAGTCGCAGAATCGCAAAGGGCTTGTCCTCACGTGTAAGGACAAGCTCCTGCATTACTATTCCAAATTCGGTTTCATCAGCGAAGGAATCTCTGCGTCCGTCCACGGCGGAGCAGTATGGTACGACATGAGACTGACGTTTTAGCTTTGTTTTCCTTTCAGCAATTCCTCCGTCAGCTCCAAGATTCTCGGTGCGATTTTTTCGCGCCGTTTTTTTAATAAATATCTGTACAGCAGCGGAGCAGCAGCCATGAGGCACACCCCCGCCAAGCCCAGCGGAATTCCCAGCACGAAGTTATTCCATACCATAACCGCGCTCATTCCTCCGCCCATCGTGAGAATTCCGCACACGCCGACCGTGAGGCTCGGGATTTTCGCATATTTAACCGCACCTTTATCCAATTTGCGCAGCTCTTCCATTTTGCCGGCCTGATTGTCACTTCGGATATACTTTTTTCTTATATTCTCTATTTCATCTCTTTGAGCAGCCGAATATGTATAGCTGAACATCTCGCTCTCTTTATCTGTATGTCTGGTCACAGCTCTCTCCCTCTCTGTCTAAAATAAGCAATTTTCTGATTCTGCTGCTGGATTTTACTATCATAACTATCGCTATAGCAAGCACTCCCATGCCCGCCAAGGCTCCGCCCGCCGCCACGCTCATAAAGCTGCCGCCCCCATCCGAGGCGAAGCGAGCCGTCATGGCGGTTTGCAGTGAAAACATGGATACTATGGCTCGAACTAAATTTACATTCACTGACGCAGAAAGAATCGGACTGTTGTATCTGGCGCTGCGCAGCACGTTCATAACCGCAACCGCAGCGCTGTAAAAAGTGTAAGCCGCAGCGGCGAATATCATGACTCCGGGGTATGACTGCGCCATTCCGTAATCAACCATACATATCGTTACAACAGACAGCGCCGCGCTCAGCAGAAATATGCTGCATCCGCATAGTCTGTAGATACGTTCTTCATATATCTCATTCTCTATGCTTTTGCTCTGTTTCATACATTTTATTAACCAGAAATATATCTGAGACAATATCAGATAATACATGGCTACCGCGCCCCACCATATAGATTTATATATCAGAGCCGCCGCCATTTTGAACAATGCGTACAGCGAGTTTATGCCGCACGATACGTACAGCGCCGCTTTTCTTCTAAAAGCTATGTCCTCAAAATACCTCCTGCCCGGCTCTACAGACATTATCAGCTTTTTCAATTTCACAAGCAGCCGCGCGGAGTACGCACATATGACCGCCAAAGCATATGCCGATATTAGATACAGCAAATACGCAGCCGCACCGTCTGCGTCAAGCAAAAAAACCGCTGCCGAAGCAGCTGCACCGCATATCGTCAGCAGGACGGCTGCCTTTCCGCCCGGATGCAGCAGCTTATATAACAGTTTTTTTAATGCGCTCATTCCATCCTCCGCGTCAAGCTTATCGTAAACGCACTCCCGCGTCCCTTTTCGCTTTTTACCGTTATCTCTGCGCCTACTATGTCTATAACTCTGCGCACCAGCGCCAGCCCCAGTCCGTTTCCCTGCGTAGCATGAGAGCTGTCTCCCTGATAAAACTTCTCAAATATACGGCGTCCCACTTCTTCATTCATTCCGCAGCCCGTATCCCAAACGCATACGGATATTTTATCGCTTTCTTCTTTTAATTCAACTCCTACTCTGCCTTTCTCCGGAGTGAATTTTATCGCGTTTGAAATCAGATTGTTCCAGACTAAAGTCATCAGCTCCGGATCAGCGTTGAGCATCACACCGTCGGCAATGTCCGTCTCTATGTCTATATCCTTTTTCTCCCATGCTTCTTCAAACATAAGCAGACATTCACAAAGCTGATCGCCGAGGTTGTATATTTGCGTTTTAGGCGCTATCTGATTATTTTCCAGCTTGCTCAGCTTCAATATATTAGTTATCAGATCCGAAAGCCTGCGAGACGCAGAGGATATCGAAGCAGCATACCGCAGTCGTTCTTCCTCGGGAATATTTGGAATGCTGAGCATATTAGAGTAATTTTGGATAACCGCAATAGGCGTTTTCAGTTCATGAGATACGTTAGATATAAAGTCATTCCTCAGCGTTTCTACGCCGGAGAGCTTCTCTGCCATTTTATTAAAATCTTCTATTAAAATATCAAACTCATTTTCGCCGTACAGCTTGCTGCCCGACGTGAGACGCGTATCGAAATTCCCCTGCGTGAGCTCTCTCATCCCTTTGAGAATAGCGCGTACCGGTCCTTCAATTGTCAGCTTTCTGCGTACCACGTCTATAATACAGCAAAGCGCACTTAAAAACAATATATTCAAAAACGTTATCAGCGCGCCGCCTCGAACATCTTCGTATGTAATTCCGGCGCCGTGCAGAAGCAGCGAAAAACTTACTGTAACTGAGAAGCCTATTATTAAAAACATAGAAATATATGATTTAACTGAAAACAGACTCCTGCTTACTCTGCTGTCTATTTTCATTTCGTCACCGCCTTGTAGCCCAGACCGTGTACAGTGACTATTTCGAAATCATCGCATTCTGAGAATTTATCTCTGAGCTTGGTCATATATACATCGACGGCGCGCCTCCCGGAGGAGCTGTCCGCATCCCAGAATTCTTCCATAAGCTGCGCCCGGGTAAAGGTCTTTCTCGGATAAGAAAGCAGCTTATAAAGCAGATCAAATTCCCGAACTGTCAGCGTTATCTCCTCTCCTCCCAGGTACGCGCCGTGCTCCTCTGCGTCTAACACGAGATTTCCTACCACGAGCTTTTTGCTGCTCGCTATTCTCGCTCTGCGAAGCAGCGCCTCCACTCTCAAAAGAAGCTCGTCCAGCTCCACAGGCTTTACCATATAATCGTCTATCCCGATGCCAAAGCCTTTTCTCTTAGACGGCATATCGTCCCTCGCCGTCATAAAGAGTATCGGAATTTCTCTGTTCATCTCACGAACGCTTTGCGCAAAATCAAAGCCGTCCGCTCCCGGCAGCATTATGTCAGATATTATAATATCGTACACGTTCTCATACAGCGCGTCATACGCTTCATTCGCATCCGCACATCCCGTGACGTCATAGCCGTTCATGCTGAGAAAGGCGCAAACCACCCTATTCTGCTCTCCGTCATCCTCCAAAACCAGAATCTTAAACATCACCGAACCTCCTTCTCTCCGCTATTTCGTTTTAATTATAACACAGATTTGTTAACGTTTTGTTTTACGGATAGCTTCTTTGATAAAGTTCGGATGCTTTTTATCTTGTTCTCCTGCCGAGCTGCAGCTTTTCTCTCCTGATTGAGTCAGAGTCCTCTTTCAAGTGCCGCGCAACTGTTTTCGCCTTTTCCTTAATTCCTTCAGCTGCCATAAACTCCCGGAAACGCGGATCAGGCTTAGTCGCCTCTCGGAAATTTTCCGCAGATTGCTCTTTGACCTTCCTGAAATTCTCTTTGTCTATCTCGTGCTGAGCTTTTGCGCTCTCTTTAATATCTGCCGAAACTTTGCTCATCGCTTCTCTTATTGTCATTTTACACATTTCCTCTTCTTACTGAGTTTTTAATCAGCGGTATCATCATTACAAGAAGGAATATTCCAACCGCTCCGATTATTATGCCGAATACTATCATGTTCTGATAAACAGTGACCATGCACATCCCTATCCCCAAAAGCAGAACGCCCAAAACGCCCATGGCTATCGTCCGCATATTCTTCTTTTTAAGCCTTATCCCGGACAGCACAATCAGCACTATCGCACCTATAGCCGCCAGCACAACTCCCGGAATGAACATTCCCCATTCCCTGATAAGGCACATGCACATACCTAAAGCAAAAGCCAGTCCGCTCAATGTAAACAGCGCGAGTCTAATAGTATTTTTCTTTTCCATATCGCACACCTCCGTGTTTTTTATCGTGTGCTCATTATAGCCCCGCGCCTTTTGCAAATTGATTGTGTTTTGTTTCGGATTTGTTTGAATAAAAAAATCCCCCGCATAAAAGCAGGGGACTGACGTCTATACTGTATTTTCTAAAATTATGCGCGCGCTGTGAGCGGATGCTCGTCAAAATACTTGTTGAGATCTGCTACGAGCTTATCAGGATCCTTGCCGTGAACGAGAGCGGCCTGCTCCAGAGATTCGCCGGAAGAAGAAGGGCATCCGAGGCAGTGCATACCGAGATCAAAGAATATGGGCGCTACGCCTCTGTCCATCATCAGAACTTCCATTATGGTCATATCTTTTGTTATCTTCATTGTTTTAATCTCCTTCAAAAATTGTAAACTTTTTAGCTTTCGCTTAGTTACACTTTACATTATATCGCTCTGTAATTCAAGTCTTTTTCGCAAATTTTTCTCCGCATTTAGGGCAGGTAATCATTATCTTCCCTTTGCCTTTGGGGACGCGGACTGCCTGTTTGCATTTGGGACATTTAAAACGCGCGTGTGTTTTAGCGTCGGGGCGAGGCTTGAAGACGCTCTTTACTTTATTCCACGTTCTCATAAAAGACGCATTTTCCGCTCTGCGCTTCGCCACGTTGCGCGAGAACATACGATATATCGTCCACGCCAGCAGCACCAAACTCAGCACAGTCAGTATTGCATACAACGCCGCGCTCAGATGCGCGAGCAGCGAACCTGCGAGATTCAGCACCATTGCCGTAATGAGACAGAACAGCCCAAGCTGATCGCTCCCGCTCCTGCCGTACATGAACTGCATGAATTTATTTCTCAACATTCCAATACCTCTTATCCGCTAATTAATTTAATTTCAAAGAGAATAATACTACTATTTGCGTTCAAAAGCAATAAGAGCGCTGAGAATTTCCCATACTTTTCATCTTTAGTCACAAAGCTGACATCTGTCTAAAACTATATTGCTCGTAACGTCAAAATAAAAACAAGCAATCTTTTCCTCTATATCAGCAAGCGCAGAAAAAAGCCTGCCCTAAGACAGACTTTTTGAAAAAACAATATTTAGATTTACGACAGGAGCCATGCCTCATACTGCGCGTCTACATCCTCGAGCCCCGCCGTAATTTCAGCATCCGCCTGTTCTTCTCCCTTTTCTTTCTTCATGGTTTCATATTCATCGCTCGTAATGGCGTAGTAGTTTTTACCTTCGTATACATTTTGAATATACCAGTTTTGCAGCTGCTGATCTGCATAGTCGGCAAACACTACTTTTTTGTATACATTAGCGAAGTAAGTATCTCTGCTCATGCCCAGCTGCTCCGCATGAGCGTCCAGCTTCTCCGCGCAGTTTTTCAAGATATCCGTAGCCTCATAAGCGTATATGGAGGTGCGGCTGCTGGATACAACCTCGCTGATCTCCTCTTGGTTGTTCTCGGTAAAATAAACGCCGTTTGTCTTGCGCTTTTCCATTATTTTCAGATACCTGTCGAAATTCTCCTGTTTTTGCGCGTCATCCTGCGTCGTGTATTTCTCATAACGCTTCATGAAATGCTTGGAAACAACAGTGTAATTCGCAGTATCCTTATTTCTCAGAGTGTACTCCGCCATTATACCTACAGCGGGAGTAAATTCATCATAGCTAAGCGGCTCGCCGTCAGCTATTTGCTCATTTCCCGAGCTGCACGCCGCCAGCGCGAACGCAATCGCAAGCATCGCCCCAGCGGCTATAATCTTCCTCCATCTTTTCATTTACTTATACCTCTATTTGTTCAACCTGCTTTAGCCACAAATCCGCGCACGCATCGCTCGGCATTCTCCAATCTCCGCGCGGAGACAGCGTGACCGAACCGACCTTGGGACCATCCGGAAGGCAAGAGCGCTTAAACTGCTGCTGGAAGAAACGGCGATAGAAATTCTTGAGCCACTTGAGCAGCACTTCTTTGTCGTAGTCCTTACCCAAGGTATAAACCGCCAGACGATAAACCTTCTGCGGTGTAAAGCCCCATCTTACGGCATAATACAGGTAGAAATCGTGCAGATCATACGGTCCGACAAGCTCCTCTGTCTTTTGAGATATTTCTCCATCCTTGGCGGGCAGCAGCTCAGGGCTGACCGGAGTATCCAGTATGTCAAGCAGGACATTCCTCAGCGCCTCATCCTGAGTGTAATCCGCTTCGTACAAAACTATATGTCTTATAAGCGTTTTGGGAACGGATGCGTTCACGCCGTACATGCTCATGTGATCTCCGTTGTACGTCGCCCAGCCCAAAGCCAGCTCGGACAAATCGCCCGTGCCGACGACTATACCGCTCGTCTTATTCGCAATATCCATTATGACCTGCGTACGTTCGCGCGCCTGAGAGTTCTCATAGGTAACGTCGTGTATATCACTGTTGTGCCCTATGTCTGAGAAATGCTGGTTTACCGCATCTGTTATGTCCACGTGAAGCAGCGTAACTCCAAGCCTTTCTGCGAGCTGTTCCGCATTGGACTTCGTCCTCTTAGTCGTGCCGAAGCAAGGCATGGTCACCGCGACTATATCCGTCCTCGGTCTGCCCAGCTTGTCCATCGCCCTGGCGGCGACGAGCAGCGCAAGAGTGGAATCAAGCCCGCCCGATACGCCTATAACTGCCGTTTTCGCATGAGCATGAGCAAGGCGTTTTTTAAGACCCAAAGACTGTATAGCCAGTATGCTTTCGCAGCGGCGTTCTCTGTCTGTTTTATCAGAAGGTATAAACGGGCGCTCCGGGAATTTTCTCGTCAGCTGCGTCTCGACTATCTCAAAGCTGAACGGCACGAACGTATATCCCTCTCTCGCATCCGCGGGAAACGTCGTCAGCCTGCGGCGTTCACTTTCAAGACGCTGAAAATCTATCTCAGACAGCGCCATGCCGTTCTGATACATCGGGCTTTCCGCTAATACAGCGCCGTTTTCTGCTATTATATTGTGACCTGCAAAAACCATATCGGTAGTCGATTCACCGTCCCCCGCGTCCGCGTACACATATCCGCAGACGAGTCTCGCCGATTGATTTTTTATCAGGCTGCGACGATACTCCTCTTTGCCTATGTTTTCATCGCTCGCAGAGAGATTCACAATGAGCATCGCGCCTGCGCAGGCATGAGCTACAGACGGCGGATTAGGCGACCACAAATCCTCGCATATCTCTACCGAAAAGCTAAAGCAGTTCATTTCCTGACACTGGAAGACGAGCTTAGTGCCAAAGGGGCATGTCCCGCCCGCGAGCTTTATCTCTCCCGTCTCTGCCGGAGCAGCTGCAAAGTGCCGCTTCTCATAAAATTCGTTGTAGTTCGGCAGAAAGGTCTTTGGCACAACTCCCAGAGCCTTCCCCTGCTGAGCTACTATCGCGCAGTTGTACAGCTTGCCTTGATATTCCATAGGTGCGCCGAAAATCGTAATCATATCGCTGCCTGCCGTGGCGGCTATTATTTTCTCCGACGCCAGCTTCGCTCCATCCAGCATAGCGCGCTGCAAAAACAAATCCTGACACGTGTACGCCGTCACGCAAAGCTCGCTGAGCGCAAGTATCTTCGCGCCCTCCGCGCGCGCTTCACGCATACGGGAGATTATCTGTTCAGCATTATACTCACAATCCGCAACCTGAATATCAGGCGTAGCTGCGGCTATCTTTAAAAAACCATGGCGCATTTTATCTTGCCTCCAAAAAATTATCTTTAGTCTAAAAAGTGAATTAGCATTCTATGCAGTCTATTATACCAAAGGCGGCGGATTTTATCAACGATATTTGCCGAGATCGCGCTGCCCCTGAAGGCGCATTCCGCTTAGATAAAAAAACGGCGCGCTTCTCTGCACACCGTTTTTGCTCAAATATTTTTTACAGCTTCTCCAGCTTGAGATCCCCCGGCTTTATCCAGTTAAGCTTGCAAAGCAGAAGATATACCGCAAAAGTAATCGCCGCAGGAAGTATGAAATGCACAAGCGCCACCTGTAAGAATACTGTCATAAAAGGCTGATCTCCCATAGCCGCAAACGCGCCGAACTGACCGACCAGGCCGCTCGTGCCCATTCCGGCTCCGGTAGGCGTGTTTGTCATCGCGAATACGCACGTCGATATCGGACCGCAGACGGCAGATGCGACCACAGGCGGTATCCACAGCTGCGGACGGCGCATTATATTGCCGAATTGGAGCATAGACGTTCCTATGCCGACCGCTATAAACGAACCCCAGCCGTTGTCCTTTATACCCATTACTGCTATTCCTATCATGTTCGCGCAGCAGCCCGCTACCGCAGCGCCCGCCGCGAGGCCGTCCAGGCCCAGCATTATACAGAGAGCCGCCGAGCTTATCGGCGCTGTCAGAGCCATGCCTACTATCACGGACACGACTATTCCCATAGGCAGCGGCGCCAACGCAGTTGCACTGTTTATTACACCGCCAAGCCATGTCATAAAGTCGTTCACATATCCGCCTATCAGCAGAGAAATTATCCCTCCGGAGATTATAGTAACAAACGGGGTTACTATTATATCTACCGGCGTTTTCCCCGCGACCAGTTGTCCTATCTCCGAGCCTACAGTCGCGCCGACAAACGCGCCGACAGGGCCGCCGAGCGCATAGCCGTAAGCGCCTGTTGCCGCACTGGCGAATATAACCAGAGGCTTAGCCTTCAAGCCCCATGATATTGCCACGCCTATAGCCGCTCCGACGACGGGCGAGCTGGCAGACAGGACTTCTGTAATCTCTGTCAAGAAGTTCAGTCCGGGGATTTTACCTATCTGACTGATTATCAATCCGATTATCAGAGAGGAAAACAGACCGAGCGCCATAGCGCTCATGCCTTGCACAAAATAGCGATTCAGCCAATATTTGACAGACCGCTTGTTGGGCGATAGTGTTTCAGACATATTTTTCTCCTTAAAAATTTTAAATTGTATAAATTCTGAATTTCCTAGCTATAAACACAGATGTTTACAGCCGTAAATACCATATCGTTTTTAAATACATTTGTCAATAGCATGTGTATACACATTTCACAACATTACATTGTATTATGAAAGTTTCGTGTATACTTTCCCTCGTTTTTACAAAAAAACAAGGCGATTATACCACTCTTTTTTTATTTAACATCAGAATTAGTGTCAACATTTTGTAAACAATGAGCTTTGTGTGAAGAAATTTTTTATAAAAAATGATATACTGTATTACAAATTTAAGGAAGAAATTTTAGAAGATATAATAAATTAAATACTTTATTTCACAGGAGGTACGGATGAAACACAGACCGTTATACAAGTCCTTATTATTTTTATCGACCTTTTTATTCGTGTTCTGCTTTTCTGCGCCTGCTATGGCGGAAGAAGCTCAGGCGTCCCCGCTCGAGTTTATCGAGCAGGAGAACGCGCATTACTACGCCGGCGATGAGATCACACTCATTCTCAACGCCATAGAAGATTCCAGCGCGGATATCTCCATAACAGACGCAAATGACAACATCATATATCAAAGCGAAGAACCCGTGTCTCTGAAATCCGGAGAAAACGAAGTCGCTCTCACCGCGCCCGAACAAATCGGCGAGTATACCGTACATGCAGCGAGCGGCACAATCGAAGCTCTCATTCCTATCAGTATAGAGAACAAACCGGCAGAAGCATCGGCAGTCTCGGAGGCGCCCTCCGCTTCTCCCTCTGTCGCTCTCGAGAGCATAGCTCCGCTTCCCTCGGAAGAGACCGTTCCCGTAGATTCTGAAACACCGGCTGAATCCGAAACGGCGTCGCCTTCGGCAGAAGCTTCCGCCGATGCAGAAGAATCTGACGCATCGCCCGCAGTATATTCATCGCGCGCTGCCACGCTCACACTCACAGGCTACACAGCGCCTTCTTCCGTAAAGCAGGGCGGCGTATTCAGCCTCAAGGGTACTATAAAATCCACCGAAGCTTTCACGAGCGTTCGCGTTGCAATCGAGGACGTCACCAGCGGCGACTATGAGATAGACGTAAAGAAGAGCGTCAGCAGCACCACTTCATACAGCATGTCCAAAATAGACGGCTCCGTAAAATTCTCTACGCTCGCCGCGGGCACAAAGCGCATATACATACAGGTTAAGCTCTCGGGAAGCAGCAGCTACACTAACGTAGTAAGCCCCACAGAGTTCTCCGTCACCTCCAGCACAAAACAAAGCATCACTATCTCCGGCGATACCACCGCCGAATACGGTGAAACGATAAACTGGAAAGTCAAAATAGGGAAAAAGACTAAGGTTTACCTCATAGTAGAAACACAAGACGGAAAGCTGGCTTTTTACGGAAAGAATAACAGCTGCTCCGCTAAAACCTATTCTCTCGCATGGGGCATGGGAGTCACAGCAGACAACGAGCTCGGCCTGAGCTCCGGCGACAAGCTCCCCGTCGGTTCCTATGTTTTTAAAGTAATTTCCGAGGGAATCGTAAAAACACACAATTTTACCGTAACCAACTCTACACTAAACGTCTCGATTTCCGGATACACGCCTCCGACCACGCTAAAGCGCGGAGCAAGCTACAGCCTGAAAGGCACCCTCACCTCTAACAAAGCTATCAAGACGGTGAGAGTCCTGATAAAAGACGCATCTTCAAACAGCGAGATAGACGTCAGTAAATCGGCGGGAAGCGTTAAGACATATTCTCTCTCAAACATAGACGGTTCTGTAAAATTCGGAACTCTAACTTCAGGTAAAAAGACTATTTCTATCATCGTGACTACTACCTCCGGAGTTGTGTATACAGTATCTCATGCCGATTTTGAAGTCACAGATTCGGGGACAAGTTCCGCCGCTACGTACACGCTGTCGAGTTTTTCCGCTCCGGGCACGTTGACAAAAGGCTCTTCTTACAGCCTTACGGGCACTATAAAGTGTACAAAAAATCTCGAATCGGTAAAAGTTTATGCTAAGGACACAACCGATTACGACACAGTAGCGAGCGCCTCCGCGACCAACATCAACAGCACAAGCTACTCTCTCTCAAATCTCGCGAGCAAGTTCAAGCTGGACAATTTGGACGAAGGCAGCTATATAATGTACATAACTGCAACGGCCTCAGGAGAGGACGCCGCAACAGTAAAAACATCCGCATTTACCGTTGTCTCTGCGGCCGCAGTGACTCTGACCGGATACACGCCCCCGACAAGCATAACAATGGGCAAGAGTTACTCCTTCTCAGGTACTCTTAAATCCGGATCGCCTATGACTAAAGTGCGCGGTGTAGTAACCGATGTATCCACAGGAAAAACAGAGATAGACGTCAGTCATACCGCATCCAGCGTCACATCTCAATCTCTCAGCAAGCTGAACGGGCTGGTCAAGTTCGGTACGCTCACCACGGGCACGAAGAAATTCGCCATAATCGTCACTACCAGCGCAGGCACGGTGACCGTCAGAGAAGATGAATTTAAAGTTGTCTCCGCGGCTGCAGTGACCCTGACCGGATACACGCCCCCGACAAGCATAACAAAGGGCAAGAGTTACTCTTTCTCAGGCACTCTTAAATCCGGTTCGCCTATAACTAAAGTGCGCGGTGTAGTAACCGACGTATCCACAGGAAAAACAGAGATAGACGTCAGCCATACCGCATCCAGCGTTACATCTCAATCTCTCAGCAAGCTGAACGGGCTGGTCAAGTTCGGCACGCTCTCAACGGGTACGAAAAAATTCGCCATAATCGTCACTACCAGCGCAGGCACAGTGACCGTCAGAGAAGATGAATTTAAAGTAGTCTAAAAGACGCCGCTTCAAAGTTAAAGACGCATACCAACCTTTTGGTATGCGTCTTTTTTTACAGCCTCAGCTTTGTTTAGCTTTTCGCCTTTCTATCTTCTTTTTTTCCCGTTTTTCGGCAAAATAGCTCTTTAGCAGGGCTGAGCATTCCTCTTTGAGCACGCCCTCCGTAACCTCCGGTTTGTGATTGAGTTTCCCTTCGGTTATGTTGTACACACTGCCCATTCCGCCTGCCTTCGGATCGCGCGTGCCGAACACCACTCTCTCCACTCTTGAGTTTACTATCGCTCCGGCGCACATAGCGCACGGCTCCAACGTGACATACAGCGTACATCCTATCAAACGCCATCCGCCCAGCTTTTTCGCCGCTCTGGTCATTGCGAGCAGCTCGGCGTGGGCCGTAGGGTTCCCCGATGACTCACGCGTGTTGAATCCCCGCGCTATTATTTCTCCTTCCCGCACAACCACAGCGCCCACGGGCACCTCGTCTCTGCGTTTCGCCGCCTCCGCCTGCATTATGGCTCGGCGCATAAAATACTCGTCATTCTTCATTCTCAACATATCCGCCGCTTTTCAGCTTATTCAGCCGTCTGTCTCCGACTATATAAAATATCCTCGCATTCTGATAATCTATCTCTGCGCCTTCGCTGTCTCCGCTGAGCGATTTTTCATATGCACGACTCAGCAGACGCATACAATTAATAAAATCACGCTTCACTTCTTCAACGCCGTCGCTGCCATGGGTGTTTATACCCTCTACGTCCTCTCTGAGAGCGTAGAGTTCGCCTTCAAGCCAAATGTTTTTCCCTTCAAATACCTTCGCCGCCGCCTCATTCGTCCTGCCCAATATGTCGAGCTCATCAAAGTCGTTTTCAAAAAGAACAGCATTTGACGCACACCCGACAAACAGCAGCAGCGCCGCCAGAGCAGCCGCCATGATTTTCCGCATAGCTCTCCTTTCCGACTACGATATAAACGTATCGTATGTAAACTCGTGATTCTCCATGCCCGGGAAGCCGCACTCCACTTCCATAAGCTGAGCCAATCCCTGCACCTCATGCTGTATGCTCTCTTTTAGATAATCAGGATCGGAAATATGAGTATAGCTCTCTGCCGCATACAGATACACCTGCTCTGCGTTTATTTCTTTTTCATAATTGTCAAGATTCCACTCCTGAAATTCGTCGTCCGACATGCCCAGCTCCTCCTGCAGCCTCTCCAGATAAGTATTCAATTCTTCAGCATCCGTCATCCCCGAAGCCGCATTCTGCATATATGTGTCATAATTGGATTTTAACTCAGATCTCCCGGCGTCAGACTGCACACCCAGTTTTTTCGCCAGAGAATCGAGCAGCGCCAGCTCCGCCAGCTCAGTAAAAAGCTGCTCGTCTGATTTTCGGCTTACGCCCATTATTTCACTCTGCAAATCGGCAGCTTTGCGCGATCGTATGAATTCCTCGCCGTCCAGCAGCACCTCTCCATCCGCCTTCAGAAGCTCCGCTTCCGGAGAAACAGACTCCGTCGCGCTCCCCGCGCAGCCTGATACCGCAAGCGTAATCAGCAATACTGCAGCAGCCAGAGCCCTGAGCGCCTTTCTCATCATACGCCTACTCCCACTAGATATGCGCCTGTCATTATTACACATCCCAGCATGTGCATCGGCGGACGTATCAATGTTGCGAGCCTGTTCTCTTTTTTGCTTATATACCCCGGGAGCAGAGCCGCCGCTGACAGATATGTAATAGCTGAGCCCACGACAAACATTATATTTCCCGCGCTGCTGTTCGCTATCATTATCACTATTCCGCACGACAACATAAAGCTGAGCAAAACTGCATACAAAATCGAGTGTACCACAGCATCGCGCACTTTAACTCCGGCCAAAGACCACATTACAAACATTATAAGCGTAAACACTAAGGTCGCAGCCAGCGAATAGAAGTTAAACAGCTCGCTTATCAAACCTATGGACGTGAAAACATACTGCCATACGAAGCAAATCAACGCCCATCTGAAAAGACCTATGTGCATCTGACCTCTGTCTATAGTATTGTCGCACATTGCCAGCATTATGTCTCCCAGAGCGATCCATATCGACGCGAGCAGAAAAGCAAGCGTTCCGCCCTTCGCCATGGAGACCGCAGCCATAGCTATAATCAGCACTCCCGTCACAATCCTCGTTATCAGCCTTGTTCTGTAATTTCTTTTAAGCTGTACTCGAGAATAGCATATAGACCCTATCAGAGCGAGCACGCCGAGTATTGCTCCAATGAGCTGTACTGTATTCCACATATATTATATCCCCCTTCGTATTACTGACTATTTTACCTCAAAAGCTCTCCCGGCGCAACCGAAGGCGAAAAAGGTCTCAAATCTTTAATCTTTTCTATCCCTTTTTATTCCTCCGAGAAAAAATTCCAAAGATACAGCAGAAAATTTATTATTGTGATATAATCAGTTCTATAGCAACGGCGCGTAAAGCGTCAAACATGACATAAAGCCGTCCTGTTTTTCGGTGTATAATAGCTCCGCATTGCAGCACGGCTACGGAGACAGTTATGGATAGATTTATTCTTCACTCTAAATACAAGCCCTCAGGCGATCAGCCTCGCGCCATCGACGAGCTGGCCTCCGGAATACAACAGGGCAAAAGCGCGCAGGTTCTGCTCGGCGTGACAGGCTCCGGCAAAACCTTCACCATGGCCAATGTCATAGAACGGGTCCAGCGCCCCGCCCTGGTTCTCGCGCACAACAAAACTCTCGCGGCTCAGCTTTGCAGCGAGTTTAAAGAATACTTCCCCGAGAACGCAGTGGAATTTTTCGTCAGTTACTACGACTACTATCAGCCGGAGGCGTACATCGCCAGCAGAGACATCTACATAGAAAAAGACGCCAGCGTAAACTCCGAAATCGACCGCATGAGACACAGCGCGACCAGCGCTCTGCTCGAACGCCGCGATGTAATTGTCGTCGCTTCTGTCAGCTGCATATACGGCATCGGCGCCCCGGAGACATACCGCGACGCCACGGCAACCGTCAGAGTCGGCGCAGAAATGGATCGCTCCGATTTCATAGACAGATTGGTTGCGATTGGTTTCGTTCGGAACGATTATGAATTTACACGAGGCACATTCCGAGTCCGCGGAGACATCGTAGAGGTCTTTCCCATGTCGCGCAGCGATCGCGCTATTCGAGTAGAATTCTTCGGAGACGAAGTAGACAGCATAAGAGAGGTAGACGCGCTCACAGGCCGGCCGCTTTTCAGCACGTCATATGCTATGATATTCCCCGCGACGCATTACGCCATGGATAGAGAGACCGTGCTCTCCAAGCTCAGCGAGATTAACGCCGATATGCTCGCACAGGAGAAAATGTTCCTGAATGAAAAGAAATTCCTGGAAGCGGAGCGCATAGTCCAGCGAACGCGCTACGACATGGAAATGCTCCGCGAGGTAGGCACCTGCACAGGCGTTGAAAATTACTCGCGATACTTTGACGGACGCTCCGCCGGAGAACCTCCGTATACTCTGCTGGACTTTTTCCCCGAGGATTTTATATTGTTTGTGGACGAGTCCCACGCCACGCTTCCGCAGGTCCGCGCTATGTACAACGGAGACAAAGCCAGAAAAGACATGCTTATAAATTACGGCTTTCGTCTGCCCGCGGCGAGAGACAACAGACCGCTCATGTTCCATGAATTTGAATCTAAAATTCATCAGGCCGTATACGTTTCTGCAACCCCTGCGGAATATGAGCGCGAGCTGGCAGGCGGAGAGGTAGTGGAGCAAATCGTCCGCCCCACGGGTCTGCTCGACCCGCCCATAGAAATTCGCCCCGTCGCAAATCAGCTCGACGATCTTCTCGGCGAAATAAATAAGGTCACAGCTCGCAAAGAGCGCGTGCTCGTGACTACCTTGACCAAAAAATTAGCAGAGCGGCTCACGGATTACTACACCGAGCTCGGAGTCAAGGTCTGCTATATGCATTCCGACATAGAAACTCTCGAACGAATAGAAATCGTGCGCAAGCTCAGGCTCGGAGAATATGATGTGCTCGTCGGCATCAACTTGCTCCGCGAAGGTCTCGATATACCGGAGGTCGCTCTCGTCGCCATATTGGACGCAGACAAAGAGGGCTTTCTCCGCAACGAGACCAGCCTGGTGCAGACCATCGGCAGAGCCGCACGAAACGCCGACGGCAGAGTAATACTTTACGCGGACGTCGTCACTAAATCCATAGACAAAGCGGTCAGCGAGACGAACAGACGCCGCGCTCTTCAAAAGGCTTATAACGAAAAACACGGCATAATTCCGCAAACCATCAAAAAGAACGTCGCCGAAGCGCTGACTATGTCTACGGATGAAACCGCCTCCGAGGAATCCTCAGACGCCGAGCGCATAGCTCTCCTCACAGAGCAAATGAAACAGGCCGCTGCCGAGCTGGAATTTGAAATCGCCGCCAAGCTGAGAGACGAGATAAAACGTCTCCAAGGCGACGCGCCCGCCGTCACCGCGCCTAAGCCAGTCAAAAAGAAAAGAACATCCCGCAAGCGCTGATATTCTCCACGCCTCTGCGCTTGCATGAGACCTGACCGGAAGGAAGTAAAATACAGCAATGAAAGAAAACAATATCGTAATACGCGGTGCGCGGGAGCACAATTTAAAAAACATATCTCTCAGCATACCGCGCGACAAGCTCACCGTAATAACAGGTTTATCCGGCAGCGGAAAATCCAGCCTCGCGTTCGACACGCTGTACGCCGAGGGACAGCGCAGATATGTAGAATCGTTGTCGTCATACGCGCGTCAATTCTTGGGTCAGATGGAGAAGCCGGACGTAGACTCCATCACAGGGCTTTCCCCCGCCATTTCTATAGATCAAAAAACGACAAGCCGCAACCCGCGCTCCACCGTCGGCACCGTAACCGAGATACACGACTATCTGCGCATTCTGTACGCACGCGCAGGCATACCGCACTGCACAAAATGCGGAAAGCCTATCGAACGTCAAAGCGTAGATCAGATGGTCGAGCAGATAATGCGCCTCGGCGAAGGCACAAAAGTGATACTGCTCGCTCCCGTAATCCGAGCGAAAAAAGGTGAACACATAAAAATTCTGGACGGACTGGCTAAAGCAGGCTTTGCACGCGCAAGAATAGACGGCGAAATGCGTGAGCTGGAAGAGGAAATAAAGCTCGCTAAAACCAAACGCCACACGATAGAAGCCGTCATAGACCGCATAAAGCTCAAGTCCGATTCCCACGGCAGACTGGCAGACTCAATCGAAACCGCGCTCAAGCTCTCGGAGGGGCTGCTTCTCGTGCATAATATGGACGACGGGACAGAATGGATGATGAGCGAAAGCTACGCCTGCCCCGACTGCGGAATATCCATCGGCGAGCTGGCTCCCAGAATGTTCTCTTTCAACAGCCCTTTCGGCGCATGCCCTGCGTGTACGGGTCTTGGAGTTCTGCTCAAGATAGATGAAAACCTGGTCGTGCGCGATCCTAAACTTTCTCTGAGAGAAGGCGCCGTCCGCGCGTCCGGCTGGAATTTGAGCGCATGGGAAAAATGGAATTTCGGCCGTATCGCCGCCGCGGCTCAGCATTTCGGCTTCTCTCTGGACGTCCCCTTCTGCGAGCTGAGCGACGAGGCTAAAAAAATCGTGCTCTACGGCTCAGGCGATGAAATAGTCCACAGCATTTGGAAATCCGCCGCAGGCGAACACTCGATAGACAAGCCCTTTGAAGGTGTTATCCCCAATTTAGAACGCCGTTTCCGCGAATCGAACAGCGAAAGCGTAAAATCTGAAATACGTCAGTATATGTACGAAGTCCCCTGCGACGAATGCGGCGGCGCCAGATACAACAAAGCCGCCCTCGCCGTGAAAATCGGCGGGCTTAACATAGCAGAGCTCTCAGATATGCCAATCAACGAAATAAAGTCCTTCCTCGACAGCGTAGAGCTGACTCCACGTCAGCAGGCAGTTGCAAGCAGAGTTATGAAAGAGCTGGGGGCACGTCTGCAATTTCTCATGGACGTCGGTCTGGAATACCTGACGCTGAGCAGAAGCGCCGTTACGCTCTCCGGCGGCGAAGCGCAGAGAATCCGCCTGGCAACCCAGATAGGCTCCGGACTCGCCGGAGTTCTCTATATACTTGACGAGCCAAGCATAGGTCTTCATCAAAGAGACAACACAAAGCTCATCTCCACTCTTAAAGGGCTGCGCGATATAGGCAATACGCTTATTGTAGTAGAACACGACGAGGATACCATGCGCGAGGCAGATATGGTCATCGACATCGGTCCCGGCGCCGGAGAACACGGAGGCGAGGTCACCGCTATGGGTACGGCCGAAGAATTGGCCGCCAACCCCGTATCCATAACGGGCAAATACCTCTCCGGCGAGCTCAGCATCCCCGTCCCAGAGCAAAGACGCAAGCCTGAGCGAGGCTTCATATCTATACGCGGCGCGAGCGTAAACAACCTTAAAAACATAGACGTGGACATACCCATAGGCGTTATAACGGCGATAACCGGAGTCTCGGGCAGCGGAAAATCCAGTCTGGTCAGCGAAGTTCTTTATAAATATGCCGCGAAGGCAGTCTACGGCTCTAAGGTTCGCGCAGAAGGCTGCAAAGAGATACTCGGGCTGGACAAGCTGGACAAAATAATAAACATAGACCAATCCCCTATCGGCCGTACTCCTCGTTCCAACCCGGCGACATACACCGGTGTTTTCGATCACATACGCGAGCTTTTCGCCATGACTCCCGACGCCAAAGCGCGCGGATATTCAAAGGGCCGCTTCTCTTTTAATGTCAAAGGCGGACGATGCGAAGCTTGCAAGGGCGATGGAATAATCCGAATAGAAATGCACTTTCTCCCCGATGTTTATGTCCCCTGCGAGGTATGCGGAGGCAAGCGCTACACCGCTGAGACTCTTGAAGTGCGATATAAAGGAAAAAACATATACGAAGTTCTCGATATGACAGTTGAGGAGGCTTTGGACTTTTTCAGCTCCATAACGCGCATATCCGGCGTACTCCAGACGCTTTACGACGTCGGTCTGGGATATATCCGTCTTGGTCAGCCTTCCACTCAGCTCTCGGGCGGCGAAGCACAGCGCATAAAGCTGGCTACGTATCTATCCCGCAGGCAGACAGGCCGCACTCTTTTCATACTCGACGAGCCGACTACAGGACTTCATACTCACGACGTATCCCGTCTCGTAGTTATGCTGGACAGACTGGCTCAAAGCGGCAACTCAGTTGTCGTTATCGAGCACAATCTCGACGTTATAAAATGCGCGGACTACGTAATAGACATGGGACCCGAGGGAGGCGCCGCCGGCGGCACGGTAATCGCCGCAGGCACTCCCGAACAGATCGCAGAAATACCTGAAAGCTATACGGGACAGTTTTTAAAACCTAAACTTCAAATATAATGACGGGGCTGTGCCCCTTATTGAAAAAATCAGCCGGAGAGAATAATCCGGCTGTTACTTTTTTTGTCTGCCTATTCTATACGCCATCGTAAACGCGGACGCCGCGCCTATAGTGACTGAAAGATACACCGCCGTCTCCCCTGCCAAGGCGAGAGAGCCTGCCAACGTGTACGGTATGTTCATCCCCGTGCGCACATATCCGGCGCTTATCAGCGAATAATCCTGACCCAGCGTGACCGCATTCCCCAGCGCTA
Source organism: uncultured Eubacteriales bacterium (assembly GCA_900545085.1). Taxonomy (GTDB): domain Bacteria; phylum Bacillota; class Clostridia; order Christensenellales; family Christensenellaceae; genus Scybalosoma; species Scybalosoma faecavium. The sequence continues at coordinate 39,753 of UQXU01000002.1, read as the reverse complement.
CTATCGCCGCAGTGCCGAGGCCCAGAGCCGCGCCTCCGACCGTCAGCCATGCCGCGCCGCGCCTATCCTCCAGACAGGACGAGTGCATCGCCGCCGGGAGCAATATCGCAAAATTTATCAATACCGCTTTAATCACCGACGGCCAGAGCGTTCCGCTCGGCAGCAGCATCGAGGGGCTCAAAGCACCCCACTCCGCATACGCCGCCATTACGCAAAGCACAACCGCATATATCAGCAGTATGACCGCGCAAAACACAGTCGCTGCGCGTCCGGCGACTCGCTCTCCCTTCAGCGCGGTATAAACCGCCGGAACAATGACAGGAAGCAATTCCCAAAAGCTCCTTCCGCCCGCGTACAGCGTTATCAGCAGCACCCCCAGCGCAATAAACACCGGAAGAGACGCCGTATACATTCGTCTGCCATGCAGCAATCTCGCCGCTCCGCCTGCCATAAACGACGACGCTGCCGCGGATACCGCGGCCGCTATCCACGCGCCGCTGCCTATCTGCCTGCTCAGCATCTGATACGTCACTATGCCGCTCAGCCCTGTCGCCGCCATCATCAAAAAATACTGATATTTGTGCAGTTTACCTTGAATCATACGCTCTCCCCGGTCTCCACTGTATACACAGCCGATTTTATTACCTCATTCCATTTGCCGGAATACTTATCTCTGAGCACATTGTCGGAATTGAGCACGCGCGCCGCCAGACCGAGAAAGTCAGCTCCGCTGCGTTTTGCCGCCGCCGCTGCTTTTTCCACGCATTCGCAGATATATTTCTCCGCTGCCTCCTGCATATCTTCACTGCATTTCAGACTTACAATTATCTCAAATCTGTACTCTCCGTCGTCAGAAAACCTCACTTCGCAGTCTGCATCAGATATTTCGGCATCCCGCAGATCTCCGCCAACGTCAATAGTGAAAAAGTCTCTGCTCTGACCGTTCATAAAGCCTGCTCCCCGAGACTCGTCCTCATCCAGCAGCTCCGTCATGCGCCCATCCTGAATCAGAGCATATCTGTTTATAATCCTGTCTCTGCCTATATACGGTATCAGAGCGCATCCGTCAACCGCCCTGCTCGCCATGTATACACTTCGAACTGTCGCAGGAGCTATATAAGATGTTTTTTTCAAGTTTTCCAGCGCGTTTATTATCTCTTTAGGCGTCTCCTTCAAAAGCTCCGCCGTCTCTCCTTCGCAAATCACAATTCTCTCCATATTCTGACGCTCACTCTGTTCAAAAAGCGCATCCGTTATCCCCGCCGTGTCCTCCTCGGCCAGCCGTCTTTGCAGAAGTATCAGCTCTGTCTGCCCTGTGTAGAGCTTTTTCCCGCTCAGCTCCATTACTTCACGGCGCGCGCCGTCAAGCGTCGAGGCCTCGACGCTAATCCCTTCTCCCACCGCAGGCGCAAGCGTCAGTTCAAAGCCATATCTGTCCGACGAGCTGAATCCCGCCGCCTTTGCTATGTACTCTCCGTCTATCCCTCGCGAGCATCCGCAGAGAACTGTCGCCGCTATCATCGCTGTCGCTATCAATCTTTTCATTCTCCGCACCGATTCCTTGTCCTGAAAATACTTCTTTTCGCAGCCCCTGCCTTAAACGGCGAAAACGGATATAGATACGGCTCTCCGAAACTCGTCAGCGAGCAGAGATGCACTATTATCAAAAACGCTCCCGCCATTATTCCATATATACCGAATATCCCTGCTAATATAAGCAGCAAAAAGCGAATCAGCACAGAGCTGTCCGCCGTACTGTTCACCACCGCAGACGCTATAAACGTCATCGCCGCCACGACGATAGAGGGGGCTGTTATCAGATGAACTCCCACCGCCGCCTCTCCTATTATGAAAACTCCGGCTATGCTTACCGAGCTTCCTATCTGCACGGGCAGGCGTATCATGGCCTCGCGAAGCAGCTCATACATGAGAAGCATTAGGGTTATTTCTGTTATAGGAGAAAACGCCGCTCCCTCGCTCGCTTCTATCAGCGTGACGAGAAGCGGATCCGGCACTATCTCACGTGTAAACATAACAATACATATGTATACCGCAGGCAGCGTCAGGCCGACTACATACGCGAATATCCTCAATATTCTCAGAAATACCGCATAATACGGGCGACTGTAAAAATCCTCGGCAGAATGAAAATTTTCTACGAACAGCATTGGCAGCGTAAGCACAAACGGCGTGCCGTCTACTATTATTGCAACGCGCCCTTTGAGCAGTTTCGCCGCTACCGTATCAGGTCTTTCATGATTTCCTATCGTCGCAAAAAGCGTATGCGGATCGTCCTCTATAAACTGCTCTATATGCCCTGATTCTAAAATATATCTGGCGTCGTCGCTGCGCAGCCTACTGAGGACGCGAGCCACCAGCTCCTTCGGCGCCGTTCCCTCCAGATACATCACGCATACGTCCGTCCCCGTCTGTTCGCCCATTTGCAGAATCTGAGTTTTAAGCTGCGGACTTCTCAGCTTTCTGCGCACCATCGCCACATTAAAGAGCATAGTTTCCGTAAAGCCTTCTTTCGGTCCGCGCACTGTCTGCTCCGTCTCCGGCGAGGAAATTCCGCGGGAATTCCATCCGCGCGTCTGTATTACAAGGCTGCCCTCCATGCCGTCTACAAACAGTACCGTATCCCCGCTCAGACACGCCATAACCGCAGAATCGAAATCCTTCTGCATCCTCACATCTACGGGCGAGAGCAGCGCCGCCTTCAGTTCGTTTAAATTATCGGCGCTCGGTCTTATCTGAGAATCAAAGCTGAAGCCAAGCAGCGGGCGTATCACATCGTTCTGAATAGTCTCTTTGTTCACCAGCCCGTCTATAAACATTACTATCGCAGATCTTCCGTCCAGCGTCGTTATTTCGCGCCGGCCCACGTCGAAACAGCCTTGGAAAATTTCGTCCAGCTTCTTCTTTACTTTCGCAATATTTGTTCTCATCGCTTTTGCTCCAGAATAGAGCGTTCTCTTCTGACAAAATTTTCGCACATACTGTCGCTTCTGTTCGACACATTGAGACAATTGCTCGGGCGGCACGCCTTTATGCAAATAGACGGCAGAGCGCAATAATGATCGGGCGTATTGTACACGCACGTCTCTATTTGGCACCTTATTGTCTGCACCTGCGGGCGCACGTTGTTTTGATTCATCTTTTCCCCTCCTCGTTTTCAATTCTGCGTTTAGTTTGCCCGCCTTCGCCCTATTTTAACCATGCTTCATCGCATCAAAAAAAGACCTCCTGTTTTTTAGGAAGGTCTTAATTTCTTACGCTTGCTATTTTTCTTCTGTCAGTTCACGGAATTCCTCGAGAGCCTTTGCAAACTCCTGCATGCAGGTTTCTACCGCTGTGTCAAAATTCACACCCGCCTTCTCCAGCAGAGCTATCGGATAATCCGTACCTCCGCTGCAAAGAAATTCACGGTATTTCCTGAGATTTTCCGGATCGTCCAGCCCCGCTACTATCGCAGATGCGCAGGAGAAGCCCGTCGCATATTTATACACGTAAAAGGCATTGTAAAAGTGAGGTATTCTCGCCCATTCATATCGAATTACGTCGTCCTTTTCCACACCTTCGCCATAGTACAAGTCGTTTAGCTCCTGATACACGCTGCCAAACGTCTCCGGCGTGAGCGGTTCGCCTGCCGCTGCCATCTCATGCGCTTTTTTCTCAAACTCAGCGAACATAGTCTGACGGAATACCGTCGTTCTGAACTGATCGAGATAATGACAGAGAATGTGCTTTCTCAGCTCCTTGTCGGTTACTATCTTCAGCAGATACTTAGTGAGAAGTATTTCATTTACGGTGGACGCAACCTCCGCCACGAATATCACATAGCTCGCCAGCGGATATGGCTGAGTTTTGTTTGAATAATAGCTGTGCATCGCATGACCCAGCTCGTGAGCAAGGGTAAACACACTGTCCAAATCTCCTCGATGGTTCAGCAGGACATACGGATGAACTCCGTACACTCCCCAGGAATATGCGCCCGTAGTCTTATTCTCCGTTGCGCATACGTCTATCCATCTGTTATCGAACGCCTCCTTCAGCGTCTCGGTGTAATCCTCTCCCAGAGGCGCCGTCGCCGCCAGAACCATATCCTTTGCTTCTTCATAGGAATAGCTGTCCTCGCCTGCATTCGAAAGAGGAACGTACACGTCGTACATCGCCAGTTTTTCCACACCGAGCAGCTTCTTCCTCAGCGACAAGTATTCATACATCGTGGGCAGATGCTTATGTACCGTATCTATAAGATCATCGTACACCTTCAGCGGAACATTGTCCCCGAAAAGCGGCTTTGCCAGCGCAGATTCATACCCGCGGACGTCTGCATAAAATACGTCCTTTTTCACCGAAGTCGCATATGTAGCGGCTATCGTATTTATGTGCGATTTAAACCCCTCGTAGAACGTCTGATAAACTTTTTTGCGAAGCTCTCTGTCAGGATTCTGCATATACAGTATATAGTTGCTGTGGGAAAGAGTATGCGTCTCTCCGTTGTGCTCCACGCTGTCAAATTTCAAATCCGCATTGTTGAGCATCGTGAAAATATCTCGCGCTCCGCCCGAAAAATCCCCCGCCATGCTGAGCAGCTTTTCCTGCTCCGCGGGGAGTATGTGCTGCTTAGAGCGCAGCAGATCTTCAATATAAAACTTATAATTCTCAAGCTCGGGCTTTTCTTTCCACTGAGTCAGCTTTTCTTCGTCCATGGAGAGCAGCAGAGGATTTATGAACGACGCCGCGGACGATACCTTGACGAGCAGAGTACCCGCACGATCTGTCAAAGCCTGCGCCTCCGGGTCTGCATTGTCGAGGTCGCGGTGCATTTTTGCATAGGTGTAGAGCTTCTCCAGCTTATAGCTCACCTCATCCAGCTTCTCAAGCCCCTGAGCCAGCTTCTCTGAGCTTTGCGTCATGCTCTCTGACAGCTTTTTTATTTCCTCCGCGCTTTCAGATGCGCTTTTAAAGTCGCTTTCCCAATCTGCACGCGAAGGATAGATATCCTCGAGCTTCCACTTATACTTCTGTTCCACCATATCCCGCGTTAGTTTCTTGCTCATCAAATCACCGTCCCTTTCGTCACGGAGCTGCATATTTCCCGCACTCCGCATAACAGAATATTATATTATTTTTAGTTCTTTTGCGCGTGAATAGGCGAGGGTATTCTTCCTCCGCGCGCAATAAACACTTCCGCAGACCCTTCGTGAACGGGCATAACAGGCGCCGTGCCGAGCAGGCCGCCGAAGTCCACCTCATCTCCCACCTTCGCTCCGGGAACGGGTATAATCCTGACTGCCGTCGTCTTATTGTTCACCATGCCTATAGCCGCTTCGTCCGCGATTATCGCGCTCAGCGTATCGCTTGTAGTATCTCCCGGGACTGCAATCATATCCAAGCCTACGGAGCATACGCACGTCATCGCCTCCAGCTTATCCAGAGCGAGCGCTCCGGAACGCGCCGCCGCTATCATGCCTTCGTCCTCGCTGACAGGGATAAACGCGCCGGAAAGCCCGCCCACATGTGAGCTTGCCATTACGCCGCCCTTCTTCACCGCGTCGTTCAGCAGAGCGAGAGCCGCCGTCGTGCCGTGAGTGCCGCAGACCTCCAGCCCCATTCCTTCCAAAATGCGCGCTACGCTGTCGCCTTTTGCGGGAGTCGGAGCGAGCGACAGGTCTACGATTCCAAATTCAGCGCCCAGCCTGCGAGACGCTTCTCTCGCGACCAGCTCGCCTACGCGGGTAATCCTGAACGCCGTCTTTTTTATCGTCTCCGCCAGCTCATCGAAGGTCGCGCCCTGCATGTTCTTTATCGCCGCGCTGACGACGCCGGGGCCGCTTACGCCTACGTTTATCACGCAGTCGCTCTCCCCAACTCCGTGGAAAGCGCCCGCCATGAACGGATTGTCCTCTACGGCATTGCAGAATACTACAAGCTTTGCCGCGCCGAGTCCGCCGTCCTTGGAGGTAAGCTGCGCCGTGCGCCTTATAACGCCTCCCATCATGGCAACCGCATCCATATTAATGCCCGCGCGCGTCGTGCCCACGTTGACGCTGGAGCATACCAAATCAGTCTGAGCCAAAGCGCTGGGAATGCTGCGGATAAAGTTGCGTTCTCCCATGGTCATGCCTTTATGTACCAGCGCCGTAAAACCGCCGATAAAGTCTACGCCCATATCCTTAGCCACTTCGTCCAGAGCAACGGCGAAAGGCGTGAAGTCAGTCACGCTGTCCGCTATCGCCTCCGTAACCAGAGATACGGGAGTAACGGATATGCGCTTATTGACTATCGGAATTCCGTATTCTTCGCCTATTCTGTCGCCTGTCTCCACGAGATGCTCCGCCTTACGGGATATTTTATCCTTAATCTTACGGATCATTCTCTCCTGAGAGTCGCATACGCAATCTCTGAGCGAGATGCCCATCGTGATTGTACGCACATCCAGACACTGACGCTTTATCATCTCAAGCGTCTGCAAAATTTCATTATGATCTATCATACCGCTGCCACCTGTTTAAACCCTGTGCATCGAGTTGAAAATCTCTTCGCGCTGAATTTGAATATCCATACCCAAATCCTGAGCCACTTCGTCCAGTCTTTCCTTCAGCGCGCTGAAGTCTACTGTCATTTCGCTCATATCCGTAAGCATTACCATGCTGAATATTTCTTCGCGGAATACAGTCTGGCTGATGTCCAATATATTAACTCCGCATTCGAAAAGTGCGCCGCTCACCTTCGCTATTATTCCCTTTGTATCCGCACCCAAAACAGTTACTATCGCTTTCATAAAACCTCCAATTACATAAGCCCGGAGCAAAGACAGCGCTCTTTCTCTCCGCTTATCTCTTTATTTAAAATAAATTAATTAAATTCTGCGCTGTTTTTTTACTGCCCGGCGCTTCTCAGCTCTCCAGCTTCAGCGCCTTGTATTCTCTGACGTCTCTCTGCGCGCCTGCATAATTTTCAATATACTCCATCGCTTCCTCAGGCGCAGAACAGAACTTGTAAAGCTCTCTGCATTTCTCCCGCACGAAGTTCTGGCTTATCGCATGCTCTATCATGCTTTGCAAAGCATCGTAATATCCGAATATATTGTATATAACTATGGGCTTGTCATGTCTGCCAAGCTGCTTGAGCGTGAGTATCTCGAGCAATTCTTCAAATGTGCCTATCCCGCCGGGCGCGGCGATAAACGCATCCGATTTGTCCTCCATCGTCTGCTTCCTGTCGCGCATTCCTTCTGTTATTATAAGCTCTGTGCAATGCTCAAACAAAACGCCGTCCACATTGAAAAATCCGGGAGCTATCCCGGTTATTTCTCCGCCTTTGCTATGCACTCCGCGCGCCGCCGCTCCCATGAGACCTGTCGCGCCGCCGCCGAAAACCAGAGAATGACCTCGCGCCGCCATAGTCTCGCCCAGCTTCTCTATCTCAGATATATACTTCTGATCGGTGTCGGCGGAGGACGCCCCGTATAAACAAATGTTCATTTCTTCTCTCCTGTGCAAAATACGCCCGAGTTAGTCGGGCTTTTCTAAGATAGTATACACCAACCAAAGCTCTTTCGCAAGACGAAGCCTAAGTCCGCCGCTTCCGGTCAATAACACAAAAAATAATATATCATTTGCCTGCGTTTTTGTCTATATTCTAAATTGCATACCCGCCAACAGGGCTGAAATCCTCTGATATTTGTTGTATAATAAAATTGTAGGAGGATTTTTACCATGTTTGACTATCATATGCACACCAGAATATCTTTTGATTCCGACGCAGACCCCATAGCAATGCTCCGCGCGGCGGAGGCCGCCGGGCTCGAAGAAATATGCTTCACGGAACACTACGACATACATCCTCTGCGCCCGAACGAGATTCAGCCTCCCGACTTAGAACAGTACAAAAAAAATATACAGCTTTTGCGCAAACAAAATTCATCCGTCAGAGTAAAAATGGGCATAGAGCTGGGCGTGACGACAGAGCTTTTGCCTCAATTCAAAAAAATCGCCGACGAGTTCCCCTGCGATTTTGTAATATGCTCTCAGCATTTTATACACGGAGAAGACCCCTACGACGACGGTTTTTTTGATATGTATTCCGAATGGAAGACGGATTATCTCGCCGCTATCCTCAGCAGTATATCCTCCTTTGACAAATACAGCGTCGTCGGGCATATAGGCTATCCCGGAAAATACTGCGGTCAGGTAATGCGTCATTCTGAAAATCCCGATCTGCTGGACGCCATATTCAAAAAAATTATATACGACGGAAAAGGCATAGAGTTAAACACAAGCTCCTTCTCCGTTCTCGGCGAATTCGTCCCTGCAAATTGTATACTCAGCCGTTATCTCGAACTCGGCGGAGAGATAATCACGCTTGGCTCCGACTCACACTACCCCTCCCGCGTCGGTGAAAAAATACATGATGCAAAGGAGCTGCTCCGCTCCCTCGGTTTCAAATACGTCTGCACCTTCAGCGATATGAATCCCATATTCCACACGCTGTAGTTATTTCAATTAAAATCAAAACCACCGTTCTTTGAACTTCCCCCCATTTGTTAGACAGTATGACATGCTGAATAACGGACGGGGGATTTTTCAGCATAAAATACAAAAGACAGATACAGTTCCCGTCATATCAAGGCAAAACTAAAGGGCTCGCCGCCTGCTCTCCACAGACAACAAGCCCTTTCGGTCGCTTGAACAGTTTTTACTTCAAAATATTGTCTAATTTTTTTGGGTCGGTTCATCTTGCCGGTGCTTTTTTATTCTCTCATTTGCCCTCCGCGCCGGAGAGCGCCGCTCTCAATTCGAATACATATTCGCCCATCGCGCTTATTCTCTCCAATCTGGACATAGCGAGAAATCTGTTGTTTATCTCCGTCAGCCTCGCGAGCTTCTCTTCCAGCTCCGCCGTGCGCGTGCTGTCCGCCTGACGCACGGCCTTTCGGGACAGTTTCAGCAGATTGCTCACAATGGCGTTTCCGTCCACGCCGGCTCTCCCCAGCGCCGCCGCCAGCTCTTTGGAATCGGACATCTTTTTCTCAAATGGGTCAAAAGCCTCCGCTCCCTCGCTGCGCAGCTGCATAAGCACCTTGCGCACCATCTCGGGATTATTTCTGAGAGTGCTGCGGTACTTATTCTGATATCGCAGCATTGCCTTTTCATCTCCATCTCCCATCTCGCTCGCCACGCTTCTTACGCTTCTGCCCTGAGCCTGAGCCGTGAGCATCTTTCTCAGAAGCATCTCCACTTCTTCTTCCTCAAAAGGTACAAACGCCGCCTTCGCCAGAGAGCTGTTCTCCTTTAGCTTGAGATAGTAGTAATTTCGTATGCTGTTCGGCTTGCGTCCTGTGAGAGCTGCTATCTGCGCAAAAACGCTTTTCACCGGTCTGCCCTGTTCTCCCGCCTTGCGCGCTTCTTCAAAAAGCTGCTCAGTCTCTTCTTCCGTCCATCCGCCTGCAGCGCGTATCCTGCTCATAAATTTACCTCACTTTCAGTTTCTTTCTCCGGCACGAACGCCGCTACCTCAAGTCTTGACAACTCACGCTGTATATATACATCTATTGCTGTAATTTCTCTCTTTCTTTCACAGTAATATGCACTCTGCGCGAATATAGTAATTTTTATGCGGATATGAAGCTTTGCATTCTGTATCTTAGCCGCATATGCGGACCCGCCGCAGCATATGCTGATAAACGGAGGTGTAATATGAACGCTGCAGTTCTCACAAGTTTCGTATGCCGGCCGGGCGCCGTTTTCATAGACGGCGTGTTTGCGCTGGATACTTCCTGCGATACGTCTACCTATCTGCCGTCGCGCAAGTTTCTGCTCAGCTTCCAGCCTACGGACGATTCCGAAGGGACGGCTCTGCCCTTCGCTCGCATGATAGATTTAGCGAAAGGCGCCGTGGAGCCGGCGGATGGACGCGCCGAACTGTACTTGTTTTCTGACGGACGCGCGGCGATAATCCTCCGCCCGCCCTGTATAGGAAATGTAGAAATCCTTCCGTACAGTCTGGCTCAGCTCGGTTTTTCCGCCGCAGGACGCTCGCTCACCGCCACGGCGTATTTCGACAGAAAAGTTAATCTCGCCGTAGAGCAAGCGGGCAAAGGCGCCGTACTCGCCGTCAGCATAGCCGACAGCGCACCGTCAGTTCGGCTAATGGTACGCAGCATTGCCTCGAGGACGTATCTCGCAGCGGAAATTCCGAATCAAAGCGTACACATCGCGGACATGATGGAAATGAAGCTCGTACTGAGCGAAAGCGCTGTTTCCTTCGGCTTCACCGGAGATGCAATAGTTCTGCAAAAAAACATACTCGGCGCTGCTATAGAATTCAAATACTCCGGCTCCCCCTCTCTCTCCGTATCAGACTGCTCCGTAATTTCCGCCCCCACAGCGCAATCTGCGCTGGCAGCTCTCGCCGTCACCTCACGCTATTCTCCTGCGCTGTCTCTGCTCTCGCCCGCTTTTTCCGGTCTTTCATCCGCCGATCTTTCGGAGTTCTTCGGCAGCTTCGCGCGTGTCGCTCCCGAGCTGAGCGGAGAGGGCGTAGCTCTCTGCTTCTCCAGAGGCGACGGAGTTTTCGACGTGCGTATGCTTTACGCCGAAACAGAAAACGGAAAAATAAGCAATATAAGTGAAAAATAAAGACGACGCAGCGGCGTGCGTCCTTCGCAAAAAATTAACAGGCATATCGAACAGTTTGCCTTACCTGTTCTTGCGGGTATTATTACTATGTGATAAACTAACATCAAACACAGCTATAAATTCATATTTGCGGAGGATGTATGAAGAAGGACGAAAGATTTGTCGTCATTCATAAAGAAGGCAGTCAATTAAAAGATTCCGGTTTCAGGCAGTTATTAGTTGATAAGGAAACAGGCGTCACATACTTGCTTTGGAAAGCCGGATACGGTTCAGCTATTACACCATTACTTAACAAAGACGGAACGCCGATAATTACAAAGCTGTAAATGCCAATTTATCTGGCAGCTTAGAAGCATCGTTCAGCGTGCATTTTCCCCTCAAAAAAGATCGTGTATCAAGAAAGATACACGACCTTTAAATATTTTACGGACGTCCGCCAAACGCCGCTTCGTCTTTCGAATCGGGGACGTCTGTTCACGGTTACAGTGAGCTATTCCCATGTATAAGAGGTTCCGTCCGCAAACTGCGGCGCGCACTGCGCTTTAAATCCGCTGCTCATTACTACTCTATTGTCCTCAGTAACGAGCAGGCATTCCGCACCCTCCGTCCTCTCTACAAGAGCCAAACCCTCTTTTTCCCCGAGCACGTATACTGCTGTAGAGTACGCATCCGCAACCGCGGACTCCGTACAGACGATGCTCACGCTAAGCAAGTCGCTTTCCGCCGGCTTTCCCGTTTTCGGATCCAAAATATGATGATAAACTACTCCATCCTGCTCAAAATTGCGTATATACGCTCCTGAAGTCACTATAGAAGAATCCTTCAGAGTTATCGTACAGACGTAATCATCCGATTCTCCCTGCGGGTCTCTTATCCCCAATGTGAATTCGCCGATAGCGCGTATATTTCCGCCCAGATTTATCAGCGCGCGCTCCACGCCGTTCTTCCGGTACAGCTCTGTCAGAACATCCGCAATATATCCCTTTGCAATGCCGCCGAGGTCTATCTGCTGTCCTTTCTCTACTGCTATCGTGTCCGCATCTTCGTCTATTTTTATCTTGCTGCTGTCTACGGTCTTTAACAGAGTTTTTATTTCTTCTTCTGACGGAACTCTTGGAGTACCGTTGAAATCCCAAGCCGCAATCAAAGCTCCCAATGTAGGCTCAAACGCGCCTTCAGTCTGCTCAGAAAGCTGCTTCGCGCGTGCGACAAGCTCCACGACGCTTTCATCGCACTCGACGCTGTCCCCTGCCGCCTGCGCAATTTTATTTATCTCGCTCGAATCTCTGCTCGTCGATATAAGCGCATCCATTCGGTTAATCTCATTCTCGCCCTCTTTGAGCAAATCCGCCGCTGCCGATTCTGAGCCATCGTATATCTTCTGCTCGCAAACCGTGCCGAGTGCAAAAGTACGTCTGCCCACGCCTTCATTGCCCGTTCCGCTGCATCCCGACGCCGCAAAAAGCACAAGCAGCGCCGCTGCCGCAGCTTTCTTTATATTTATTTTCATTTTCGATTTTTAACCCCTTTTTAATCCCTTTATGTATATGATATTATCAGCAAATAAGCCGCTGCTCCTAAAATGGGCAGCGCAAAAAGCAGTCTTTGCTGCCAAAGCTTCACCGCCGCCACCTCCGTTCTTAAAATTATTACACACATTATATCGCTTTGCGTCTAATTTGTACAGCAGCTCTAAATTTAAATTGAGAAAAAATTATCAAATTTGTTTTTTATCTATTGCACGCCATGGTCATTTTGGTTAAAATATAGATGGAGGCATAAAAATGAACGAACTGTTTTTTCCCATGATACCTTTGCCAGACGGTTCATTCGCATACGGCGGGAGTCAGGATTGGTTCCCCGAGCAGCGTCAGCAATACGCCGGATGCGCCAGCGTCGCCGCCGCCAATATAGCGGCATATTACGGCATTCCTTCAACTCCGAACAGTCAGTCCGAGTTTCTTGCGATGATGTCCGAGCTGTATCTTCGCATGACCCCCGGCGTAGCGGGCTACCCTTATGCCTTGAAATTCGGAAAGTCCTTTTCTATATATGCAAAAGACTTCGGAGAGGAGCTCCATCCGGTCTACTCCGGCAGAGTTCGCAGCGCAGAACACGGAACATCCTTCGTCCGCAGCAGCATAGAAAACGACAGCCCCGTTGCCGTTCTGATACTCTTTCACAAGGCGAAAGAGCTGGACGATGACACATGGCATTGGATCACTCTTTTCGGCCATTCCGGCGACACGCTCATAGCTTCTAACTACGGAAAAAAAGTACTTTACCGCGCCTCCGTACTGTTCGGCAGGAGTTTCAGAAACCTTGTCCGCATGGTCAGCTTCCGCCGTTCGCCGCAATGATTTTATTCCAATTGTGGAGGAAAATATGCAAAAAATATTAGAAAGACTTATACAGCTCAGCGATGCAGAATACCGAGACTTTACAAAAACTCTGACTCCCACCAGCAAACCCATACTGGGCGTGCGCATACCCGCCCTTCGCTCTTTGGCAAAAGAGCTCGCCGCTAGAGAGGATTGGCGCAGTCTCTTATCCGCTCGCAGTGATTTTTTCGAACAGGACATGCTCAAAGGTATGATAATAGGCTGCGCTCAGTCTGAGCTTGAAGAAAAACTCGAGCTTATCTCTAACTTTGTACGCGAAATAGACAACTGGAATGTATGCGACGCTTTCTGCTCCTCGCTCAAGTTCTCATCTAAATTTCAACCTCAGGTTTTCAGCTTTATAGCGCCATACGTTGAGTCTACAATAGAGTTTCACGCGCGTTTCGGCGTCGTTATGCTGAAAGACTATTTTATAAATCAAGAATACATCGACCGCGTAATAATGCTGCTTCCCTCTTGCCGCAGCGAAGCGTATTACGCCCGCATGGGTACGGCATGGGCAATATGCGAGTGTATAGCCAAATTCGAGGACAAGGCTCTCCCTCTGCTTCTCAGCGCGGATATTGACGAAAGCACGCGGAAGATGGCCATGCGCAAATGTTTTGATTCGCGCAGAGTCAGCATAAATGCCAAACAGGCTTTGCGCGGAGCGCTGAATAATCAATAAATTACTCGCAAATAAATTACTCGCAGAGTTCCAAGGGCGTTTCCAGCCCTTTTTTATTTTGCTTTTCCCACGCAGGCCCGGTCTTTTTCGCCGCTCTGCTTTTTCGGTCTCTTTTCGTACCTGTCCGCCTCGCTGAGTATACAGCCGCAGTATTTCTGCATATAAAGCCCAAGCTCACGCGCTCTGTCCTGTCCCTCTCGAAAAAGAGGACGGAAATCTCTGTGCAGAAAGCTCACGCCGTACTCTTTGGCACATTCCTCAGCCGTTTTCAGCATTAGCTCGTGGTTTTGATACGGACTTATAAACAAAGTGGACGAAAACGACGAATACCCGTTCTCCGCGGCGTACTTCGCAGTCTGTTCAAATCTCATTCTATAACATACGGCACATCTTCCTCCGCCAAGCTCTCCGTCCAGCGCGCTTAGAAATCCGCGAACGTCGTACCGCCCGCCTATTATCAGCTTCATGTCTATGCTCTTTGCGTATGCTTCCAGCGTCTGCTTTCGCGCCTGATATTCTTTATAAGGGTGTATATTCGGATTGAACCAGTACGATACCGGCTCTATCCCCTCGGCGCGGAGACTGTCCACACATGAGACACTGCACGGAGCGCAGCACGTATGCAGCAAAATTTTTTTCATTTTCTAAACCCCCGCTATATCCTTTACTATCTCAGACGCAATCATCAAGCCCGCCGCCGCCGGGACAAACGCGCAGCTCCCCGGAGTATGCCTTCCGTCCGCCGAGACATATCCCCCCGGAGAGAACGGCGTCTCGCGCGAAAATACAGTCTTTAGCTTCTTTATGCCCATTTTTCTCAATTCTCGGCGCATCACTCTGGCTAAAGGACACGTATCCGTGCTGTATATATCAGCGACCTCGAGCTTTGCGGGACTCAGCTTCCCGCCCGTTCCCATACTGGATATTATAGGCGTACACGCATCAGCGCACAGCTTGACCAAAAGCAGCTTAGACGAGACCATATCTATCGCGTCTGCCGTATAATCAAATTCAGAAAAATCTATTGCGCCTGCATTCTCTCGAGTAAAATACTCTCCGAAGGTCACTATTTTTACATCGGGATTTATCTCCTTCGCTCTCTTTTCCGCCGCTTTTGTTTTTTGCATACCTATAGTCCTTTGCGTAGCTATTATCTGCCTGTTTACATTAGACGGGGATACCGTATCTCCGTCAGCGAGAAAAAGCTCCCCCACGCCCGAGCGCACCAGCGCCTCGACTACATAAGAGCCTACGCCGCCCAGGCCGAAAACCGCCACTCTCGCACGATTGAGTTTGGACATAGCCTCTCCGCCTAAAAGCAGCTCTGTCCTTGAAAAATCCGCCATACTTCCCTCCCGAGTTTTTTTAATTATACCGCACTTGCCTCCGTCCCGCAACCGAGCCGCGAGGCATACAGACCTAATCCGCCGATAATCAAATCAGCCGCAAACAAAATAAAGACCTCCCTCTGCTCGAAAGGGAGGCCGGAAAAACATCTCTTACTTCGCTGCATCAACCTCTGCCATGTGAACCAGAAGGTCGAGGCACTTGCTTGCATAGCCTGCTTCGTTATCGTACCATGTCACAAGCTTTACAAAATCATCTGTCAGAGCGATACCTGCTTTTGCGTCAAATATGCTCGTGCGCTTGTCTCCGAGGAAATCAGAGCTTACGACCATATCCTCCGTATAACCGAGGATGCCCTTCATGTATGTCTCGGAAGCTTCTTTTACCGCTGCGCATATCTCATCATATGTGGTGGGCTTTTTAAGCTGTACCGTGAGGTCTACTACAGATACGTCGATAGTCGGAACGCGGAAGGACATGCCCGTGAGCTTGCCGTTGAGGTCGGGAATTACCTTGCCTACTGCCTTAGCCGCGCCTGTAGAAGACGGAATGATGTTCGCGCTGCCCGCTCTGCCGAGGCGCCAGTTCTTCTTGGAGCTGCCGTCTACCGTCTTTTGAGTCGCTGTCATAGCGTGAACTGTAGTCATAAGACCTTTCTCAATGCCGAACTTGTCGTTAATTACCTTCGCGAGAGGCGCGAGGCAGTTTGTCGTACAGGACGCATTGGAAACTACATCCATATCTGACGTATACGTATCTTCGTTTACGCCTACAACGAACATAGGCGCATCGTCGGAGGGCGCAGAGATAATTACCTTCTTGGCGCCGCCTTTTATATGACCGCTTGCATCAGCTATTTTTTTGAACTTGCCTGTAGTCTCCAGCACGTACTCTGCGCCGCAGGAGGCCCAATCTATATCCTCAGGCTTAGACTCATGGAAGCTTGCTATCTTCTGTCCGTTTACTGTAATAGAATTATCATCATAGCTCATCTCTGCGTCGAAAAGCCCCTGCGCAGAGTCGTATTTCAGTTTGTATACCACGTAGTCGTTAGACTGCGGATTGTTTATTCCTACTATTTCGATATCGTCACGAGAAAACGCCTCTCTGATAACGAGTCTCGAAATTCTGCCCATGCCGTTTACGCCCACTTTAATGCTCATAAAATCAGCTCCTTCAATTAATTGTTTGTTATAGTGTGAAAAATATCTTCCGCTGTTTTAATATATTATCACAATTCAGTAAAAAAGTACAGTTTTTTCCGATATGATTCAGACGTAAAGAGTGAGGAAGCCGCTGCAATATCCTCACTCTTGATTTATAAAATTATAGATTTTCTATTATCTGCGGTATGATTTCGTACAGATCGCCTACGATTCCATAATCCGCCGCGGCAAAGATAGGCGCCTCGGCGTTTTTGTTAATCGCAACCACTATATCTGCCTCTGCAATGCCGGCCAGATGCTGCATCATTCCGGATATTCCGCATGCGACATACACGTGAGGAGCGACCTTCCGCCCTGTCATGCCGACCTGCTTCGCTTCTTCTATCCAGCCCTCCGCTACAGCTCCGCGAGAAGCACCCACGCTGCCCGAGAGCGCCTTTGCGAGCTGCTCTATTATCTCGAAGTTACCCGTCTTGCGCAGGCCTCTGCCGCCGGAGCAAATGACCTCGCCCTTCTCCGCCTTGAGTACGGCCGCCAGCTCAGCGGGAGTTACAAATTTGCAAGGCTCTTTAGCTTCTTTCTTTTTGCCTGCGAATATGTTGCCGGAGATTACGAGCTTCATTACCTGCGATGTGCCCTCGTATATCTGCGTAATCTTCGCGTCGCGCATGAATCTCTCTATAGGCAGATCTTTTATATATCCGTATCCGCCGTGGAACTGAACGGCCTTTGTCGTCACCTCCATAGCGACCTCAGAGCATGCGAGCTTAGCCATCGCCGCTGTCTCCGTCGTGTTCGGCAGTCCCTTCTCACGAATTTCCGCCGCGTTATAAAGCAGCAGGCGCGCGCCCTCTATTTTAGTTTTTAAAGTCGCCATTTCAAACGCCAGAGCCTGATACTTGCTGAGGTTCTTTCCAAACTGCTCGCGCATCTTCATGTATTCTACCGTCATGTCGAACGCGCCCTGCGCTATACCCAACGCCTGGGCCGCAATTCCGAGACGGCCTACGTCCAGCGAGCTCATAGCCACTTTAAAGCCCTTGCCCTGCTCGCCGAGCAGATTCTCCTTTGGAACTATGCAGTCGTCGAAGACCAGCTCCGTGACTGTCGAACCGCGTATTCCCATTTTGTCTTCTGTCTTGCCTGTGTAGAAACCGGGGAAGGTCTTTTCCACTATGAATGCGCTTATGCCCTTTGTTCCTTTGGATTTATCCGTCATAGCCATGACCACGGCAACGTCTGCAACCGCTCCGCCCGATATGAACATCTTCGAGCCGTTCAGCACCCAATGATCTCCGCAGTCCACTGCTATAGTCTGCTGCATAGCCGCGTCCGTCCCCGCGTTCGGCTCTGTCAGACCAAAGCAGCCTATGTGCTCGCCTCTCAGCAGCTTAGGCAGATACTTACGCTTCTGTTCTTCCGTTCCGTATGTAAATATAGGCCAGCAGCAGAGCGCGTTATGCGTCTGTATTATTACTCCGTGAGAAGGACATATCTTAGACATTTCCTCAACTGCCATTACATATCTGAGATAGTCTATTTCGCCTCCGCCGTATTCTTTAGGAAAGGGCATTCCCAGATAGCCCAGCTCCCCCAGCATTTTTACCGTACGCAGAGGGTATTCCGCCTCGCGGTCTATTCTGTCCATATCAGGCGCAACTTCCTTGAGCGCGAATTCGCGGATCTTATCCTTGAACTCCTGTTGTTCCTTCGTGTAAATGTAGCTCATTTCATCCTCCAAAAAAGCTTTTATCCTTTCGCTCAGCGCAGACAAAAAACCGTACACGACGACGGGAATGCTTATGAGCGATTATGTTCACTGTATATTTAAATTATATCACAGCTTTTCACAGATGTCAGCAGTTTTGTTATGGCATAAATCATATCGGAACGCAATTCGGCGTTTACTTTTTTTGAATTTAACAGCAATATAACGCAACTCAGGTAGAATTTCGCAGCTATAAATTGTATTATAAAGTCAAGAAAACCACTCCGGCGCACAAGCTCTGGCGCAGCACAAAACGCCCGACCTGATAACGGCGGGCAGTTTTATTTTCGTATTTCCTGAAAAAACTATATTTTATCTTTCAACTTCGGCCTGTTTCTGTTATATTTTTATATATAGCTGCATTATGTGTCGGAGGTGCTTTTAATTTTGGATTTTTCGTATATTATACAGCAGATGCTCTCTTTGTTTTTGATGATGGCGGTAGGATATATAATGTACCGCGTACATATTTTAGACGACGCAGCCAACGTCCGCTTCACCAAGCTGGTGCTCAACATATCTCTGCCTGCTCAGATATTATCGTCATTTCTCGGAAGCAGCGGCATAATCTCCAAAGGAGACGTCTTTAATATGCTGCTTCTGTCCGTAGCGATTTATTTCATATACGGAATCATAGGTTTCATATTCGTACACGCGCTGCGCGTCCCGAAAAAAGAAAAGGGCACTTACATATTCATGATGATGTTTGGCAACGTCGGCTTTATGGGTTTCCCTGTCATCGATGCGATTTTCGGCAGCGAATATTTGATATACGCCGTTATATTCAATGTTCCGTTCTACCTTCTCGTATTTTCCATAGGCATACGCATGATGTCAGGCGGCACGGGGAAGTTCAACCCCCGCCTTTTGCTCAACATCCCGCTCATCTCGGCCGTATTGTCTATAATACTGTTTTTCCTGGATTTTAAAATGCCCGAGCTTCTTATGAATACACTGGACACTCTGGGGAATGTGACCACGCCCGTCGCCATGATACTTCTCGGCGCTACGATAGCTTCCATGCCGTTCCGCGAGCTCTTCGACAGCTGGCGCATATACGCATACACCGCGGTCAAGCTCATCGTGCTGCCCGCAGTCATATTCCTGCTTCTCGAAGGGCTGACCTCTCTTGGCGCATCTGTGGTCGCCGTGTTCGCCGTTCTCTCCGGAATGCCTACCGCTACAAACACAACTATGGTATCCATTGAGTATGGCGGAGACCAAAAGCTCGCAGCGAAGGGAATTTTCTTCACTACGCTGCTATCTATGGTCACTATCCCTGTCCTAACGCTTTTACTTTCGTAAAGACAACAAAAGAAAGCGGTTTGCATAAACAGCAAACCGCTTTTTTAATGGGGTGAGTAGTGGGAGTCGAACCCACGACCTCCAGGGCCACAACCTGGCACTCTAACCAACTGAGCTACACCCACCATATTGGCGCGTCTGCGGGGATTCGAACCCAGGACCTACGGCTTAGAAGGCCGTTGCTCTATCCAGCTGAGCTACAGACGCATTTTACGCCGAATGTCTGACGCAGTTGTTATTATATCATCATAGGCTTCGGCTTGTCAATAAAAATATTATCTTTTTTCGCAAAATACATCATCCTGCCTGAATTTTTTCTCTCAGCTTCCCAAGGATTTTTCTCTCGCTGCGAGATACCGACATTTGAGAAACGCCCATTTTTTCCGCTACGTCGCGCTGCGACATGCCGCGCACGTATCTATAATATATAATCATGCGCTCGTTCTCCGGCAAATCGGCTATTGCCTTGTTTAAAAAATCGCGGTTTTCAAATTTTATAAACTCGTCGTCATCTCTTCCGAGAGTATCTCTAATAGACATTCCGTCCTCATTCGTTTCCAAATCCAAAGATACTACAGACGAGCTGCGCGATATTTCCAAAAGCTCCAGCACGCGTTCTTCGCTCACGTCCATAGCCTCCGCGAGTTCCGCAGCGGTCGGATCTCCGCCGCTCATTTCCTTCCGCAGAGTTTTCAGCTTTATCAGCTCGTCAGAATCCTTACGCGAAAGCTTAACCAAACGCGATTTATCTCTAAAATGGTTCTTAATCTCGCCTATCATGCACGGCGCGGCATAGCTCACGAATTTCACTTTCTTTTCCGGCGAAAATCGTTCTACCGCACCTACAAGCGCCATAGACGCAACCTGCACGAGGTCGTCAAAATCCTCCCCTCGCCCTACGAATTTCTTCGCGATTATCTTGGCGAGGTAAAGATAATGATCCACTATTGCATTGCGCAGCTCCGGCGAGTGCGTTTGCATATATTTTTCAAACAGAGAATCTATCTGCCGGTCAGTCATATTTCTTATCCTTTGTATCTTCCGCCGTCATGTCAGCGCCGCAAAGCTCATGCTTACACTTTTGAATAATCCCTTTGCATCTCTAGCTATCCCACTGTTAACCGTCATTCCTGCGATCATCATCCGGGATATTTCAAATGTGATTTCATCCAGCCTCTCACTGCCGTATTCGCAGTCCTCAGCCGTTATCTCCACATCCATTCCGTGCTCATGAATATACACGTCCACCTTCAGCTTTCCGCTTTCTACGCCGGAGAGCAACAGCACGCACGCTTCGTTTATCGCGCTTTTGACGTCCTCTATATCCTCCACATGCATATCAGTCCGAGCCGCCACGCCGGATATAAAAAGCCGAAGCGCCAGCACATAATCGCTTTTCGCCGGAAGAGTAAGACTCATGCTGTCCATCTTCACTCAGCCTCCTTGAGTTCAAATATCAAGTCTAAATTAGTCAATTTAAACACGCGGAATATATACGGCGGCAAATTCAAAAAGCGCACTTTATATCCCGCTTTCGCATTCTCGCACAGCGTCGAGACCAGCGTGCCTATTCCTGTGGAATCAATAAAAGAAACAGACGAGAAATCCACGTCAACTTCCGCTCCCTCAAGACCCATCATAGTCTGTTTGAACTGAGATATATTGTAGATGTCTATGTCGCCTTCCAGAGCCAGCGTCCATTTCCCATCGGCGAATGACTTATCTTTCAGCATAGTTAGTCCCTCCCTGTCAGATTTTCGTTCTCGCGAGCAGCTCGCGCATGAGCTCTTTCATATCGCTTACATACGCATCTGCCTCTGCTTCAAGCAGCTCCGCGCGGTCGCCATAGCCCCACAAGACTCCTATCGAGGCGCCGCCTGCATTTTTTCCCGTAAGGACGTCTCCCGCGCTGTCCCCGACCATTACGGTCTCCCACGCGGAGATTCCTATTCTGTCAGCCACATCCTGCACTACCCATCCGTCCGGCTTGGGACGCAGCATGTCTTCAAAAGCATATATGCAATCCGTCATATCCGCCAGACCGGTCTTTTCTGCGAAGACTTTTGTTACATCCCGCGGTTTCATCGTAGCCACAGCAGTATAAACTCCGGCCTTGCGCAATTCCGGCAGCAGTTCCGCCGCTCCGGGATAAAGGCCGCTGGAGCCGCCCGTCTCCCGCACGTATATCGCACGATACTCTGCCTCATCTTCAGACGCATCCGCTTCTATGCCGTACAGATCGTACAGCCGCGACAGCAGCTTCCTCGCCCCGCCTCCGACGCATCTGCGAACAACATCGTCAGTGACGTCAAAATCTCCGTATTTCGACATAAATTCGCGGCAGCTTTTTGAAATATCAGATATTGTATCCGCCAGAGTTCCATCCAGATCAAATATAACTGCTTTTACGCTCATTCCGTCTCCTCACATATGCCTTCTTGATTTTAATAATAACAAATGAGTATGTATTTTGCAAGAAAAACAATGTTTTTACGGTAAATTGGCATAAAGAACTATTTAGAAAAAAATCTAAATAGTTCTTGACATTTGATGCTTCATCACATATAATCTATTTAGAAAAAATTCTAAATAGATTGCCGGAGGTGCATTTTGAGTTTTGCCAAAACCTTCAAAGCGTTGTCCGACCACGTCCGACGCGACATACTCGTACTTCTGCGAAAGCAAGGCCGCATGTCCGCCGGAGACATAGCCGCTCATTTCGACCTGACTTCCGCGACGATATCCTATCATCTCTCTCAGCTGAAAAAAGCTGACCTCATATTTGAGAACAAAGAAAAGAACTTCGTCTACTATGAGCTGAACGCCAGCGTAGTCCAGGAAGCTATGCTCTGGCTTTCTGAGCTCATCGACAAACAATGACAAAAGGAGGCTTCACATGTCACGCAAATCTTATTATGTGCTCAGCAGCTTAGTATGTCTTATGCCTATTCTGCTCGGTGTTCTCCACTACTCCGCTCTGCCTGAAAACATGCCGATACACTGGGACGTCTCCGGATCTCCTGACAATTTCGCCGCGAAGCCCTTTGTCGTATACGGAATCCCCGCTGCGATGACGGTTTTTAACATTATTCTAAATGCGCTGACGGACTGCCGCAGGGGCTGCCCCGCCTCTATGCGCGCAATTCTCGGCTGGGTACTTCCCGTGATGACGATAATACTCTACACAACGACAATATACTACGCTCTTGGATTCGGAATTAAGATAGAAGTTGTCGTACCTGTAATAGTAGGGATACTTCTCGTAGCGATAGGTAATTACCTCCCAAAAGTAAAAGCCAATCCCTCCTTCGGCATCCTCACGCTCCGTTCACGCTGCAGTTCAGAAAACCGGCGTAAAATAAACCGCTTCGGCGGATTTGCATTCGTGGCTGGCGGGCTTCTCATGATATTATTCGCTCTGCTGCATCTGCCATATATTGCGCTCGCAGCTCTTTTGCTCTCGGCTATCTCTCCGCTGGTCTATTCCTTGATTTTGAAACAGCGTGCATAGCTCGCGTCTGAAATCAAACTCAAATAATTTCGCATATAAAGAGACGCCCTCGAACGGGAGGGCGTCTGAAATTTTTTTGTTAATTTTTGTTTAGAGTTTAAGATCGGCAAGCTTCTGAATGGCAGCTCTTGTGTTTTCTTCGGTATTGAAAGCCGTAAGGCGGAAATACCCCTCGCCTGCGACGCCAAACCCTGCGCCGGGAGTGCCGACCACGCCGGCCTCGCTCAGCAGCTTGTCGAAGAAATCCCATGAGCTTGCGACAGGAGTCTTGAGCCAGATGTACGGAGAATCTACGCCGCCGTAAGCCTCCAGCCCCAGATTAGCCAGACCTTCTTTAATTATCTTTGCGTTGTTTAGATAATATGCTATAGTCTCGTCTACCTGCGCCTTGCCCTCGGGGGAAAATACGGCTTCTGCCGCACGCTGCACGATATAGGACACTCCGTTGAACTTCGTCGTATGTCTGCGGTTCCAGAGAGGGGCGAGCTTTACGGGCTTTCCGGAAGAATCTCTGCCCTCCAGCTCTTTGGGCACTATAGTATACGCGCAGCGCGTCCCCGTGAATCCGGCCGTCTTAGAGAATGAACGGAACTCAATCGCGCATGTACGCGCTCCGTCCACCTCATATATGCTGTGCGGCACATCCGGACTCGTGATGAATCTCTCATACGCTCCGTCAAAAAGTATAAGAGAGCCGTTTTTATTCGCCCAATCGACATACACTTTGAGCTGAGATTTTGTCAAAGTCGTACCTGTCGGGTTGTTCGGGCAGCAGAGATACAATACGTCTACATCGTCGGAAGGAACGTCAGGCACAAAGCCGTTCGCAGCATCTGTGACGAGATATGTCAAACCGTCAAATCTGCCCGTACCGGGGTTGAACTCTCCCGTGCGGCCTGCCATTACGTTAGTATCTACATAAACAGGATATACAGGATCGGTGATCGCAACCTTATTGTCGCTTCCGAGTATGTCACCTATGTTTCCGGTGTCGCACTTCGAGCCGTCCGATACGAACACTTCGTCAGCGTCTATTTTTACGCCTCGCTCTGCATATTCGCCCGCGATGGCATTTCTGAGGAAATCATATCCCTGCTCCGGGCCGTACCCGCGGAAGCCGGCGCGCACGCTCATTTCCTCAACAGCCGCTTCCATAGCCTTGATAACGGCCGGCGCGAGAGGACGTGTGACGTCGCCGATGCCGAGGCGGATCAGTTCCTTGTCGGGGTTCTGCGCTGTATACGCATCTACTCGGCGGGCAATCTCAGAGAAAAGATAGCTTCCCTGGAGTTTTCCGTAATTATCGTTAACTTTAATCATATTCTGTTCAGCCTCCATATCGTCGCTTTTGCGATCTAAACTTTTATTAGTTAATATAATAAATCATTTGACGCGGCGATACAAGAGTATTTTTTAATAGTACTAATATATAGTTAGCTGCGTTTTTACCGTCGTTTCAGCTTTTTGGTATAGATATGCGAACGCCGGCGGAAAATTCCTGCGGTCTGAGATCCTGATTCGCGCGCAGGAGCTCAGCCATGCTCACGCCGAACTTTCCGGCAATAGTGCTCAAGTTCTCCCCTTCCGATATGAGATATCCGCGCGTAACCCGTCTGCCGTCCAATACGCGAAGTCTTTCCCCCGGTTTTAAAGAAAACACATCGAGCCCCGGGTTCAGCTCCCTTAGCTCTTTAACGCTCATATCATATATTCTCAATATATCCGAAAGCCTCTGCCTCTGCCCTACTTTTACGGTATACACTCTGACTCCGCTCGGTATTATTATCATTTGCCCCGCCACGCATTCCCTTGCGTCCAAATACGGATTAGCTTTCAGCAATCTGCTCAGGCTGACTCCAAAACGCGCCGCGACATCGGGCAGCGTGTCCCCGCTTCGCATTTTATAAAAACTCCCCTTTGGGCATCCCCCGCACGCAGGCAGCGTAAGAGCTGTCCCGCGACGTATTTCGCCCTCTGACGCATAAGGATTCAGCTTTCT
Source organism: uncultured Eubacteriales bacterium (assembly GCA_900545085.1). Classification (GTDB taxonomy): domain Bacteria; phylum Bacillota; class Clostridia; order Christensenellales; family Christensenellaceae; genus Scybalosoma; species Scybalosoma faecavium. Next base: position 14,939 of record UQXU01000002.1, on the reverse strand, counting down.
CAATTCATCTTCGCTTACGTTCATGTCCTCCGCTATCGCTGCCAAACTGCGGTTTTTCTCGCATACATAAGTAACGGTATGTTCCATATTTTCACTTCCTCATTTTTAAAATTTCACTGATTTGCACAGTTCATCATTATATATATGCGCGCGCATACCGGTGTTATTACTGCATATTTTGTCGATAAAGACATTTTTCTGCAGTTTTTGTTTTTTGTATTGAAAGAACTCCGCCTGTAATGATATAATATTCAATCGTAAGCTGTTGAGTCTCAAATTTTTTTTGAAAAACTGTTTAGAGACGACTCTACGGCGTTATATATATCTCGAGGAAATACTAATGCCGCCGAATACGCGGCAGACAAATACAAACATAAGTAAAACATGGAGGATACTATTAATGAAGAAATTTGTATGTACAATCTGCGGTTACACAGTTATGGCTGACGAAGCTCCGGCTCAGTGCCCCGTATGCAAAGCAGGCGCTTCTAAATTCATGGAAGTAAAAGAAGGCGAAAAGGAATACGCTTGCGAGCACGTAGTAGGCAACATCGAAGGCATCGAAGCTGACGTAGTAGAAGGTCTGCGCGAGAACTTCAACGGCGAGTGCTCCGAGGTCGGTATGTATCTGGCTATGAGCCGCGTCGCTGAGCGCGAGGGTTATCCTGAAATCGCCGAGGCTTTCAAGCGTTATGCTTTCGAAGAGGCTGAGCACGCTGCTAAATTCGCAGAGCTTCTCGGCGAAGTTGTAACAGATTCTACAAAGAAGAACCTCGAGATGCGCGCTGACGCTGAGCACGGCGCATGCGCAGGCAAGCTCGCTCTTGCTAAGAGAGCTAAAGAGCTGAACTACGACGCTATCCACGACACAGTTCACGAGATGGCTAAGGACGAAGCTCGCCACGGCCGCGGATTCGACGGTCTGCTCAAGAGATATTTCGGCTAATTCTCAAATTTCTTATAAACGTCCGCTCAGGAAGCCGTCCGCCTCCTGAGCGGAAAAATATGCCTCTTGCCTCAGATACGCAAGAGGTCTATTTTTGAATAAGATTCTGCTGAATTAAAAAGGAGAACGGCATGAGTAAGTTTACATACACTACTAAAGGAACATGCTCCCGCGCAATAGATATTGAAACCGAGGGAGATACAATAAAAAACGTCAAATTTTACGGCGGCTGTATGGGAAATCTCATCGGCATCTCTTCTCTCGTAAAAGGTATGAAAATAGACGACGTAATAGACCGGCTCAGCGGCGTACAATGCGGTCACAAAGGTACCAGCTGTCCCGATCAGCTCGCAAAAGCTTTGGTCAAGCTAAAGCATTCTGAAGCTTGAGACTTCTTTTTGAATTTTAAAGTCATGTGTAAAACGCATGACTTTTTTATTTTTTCTCGCTTTTTTTCACATCGAAGTATAAATACTCTCCGCAGCGGAAAACATAGGCATATCAGTTAAGTTACAGTAAGAAAGAAAGGGAGATCAAATGCAAAACAAAAACACCTTTATGAAGAAGTACGCATTTTATATCGCATTGGCAGTGTGTATAATTGCCGTAGGCGCCGTAACCGTCATCGCCGCGCTCCAAAGCCCTGCTAACGAAAACACGCCCATAGAGCAGGCGCAGGATGTAAACAAAGCGGAAGACGAGACATTGCAGGATGCGCAGGCCAGCGTCTCAGTTGAACCGACTCCTTCGCCCAGCGCAAGCGCAGCCAAGGACGCCTCTTCCAAAACCAAAGCGGCCGTAACGCTGAAGAAGCCTCTCGACGGCGAAATAATACTCGCCTTTTCCGGCGAAGAGCTTATCCACAATAAGACTTTGGATATGTGGATGGCGCACAACGGAGTGGATCTCTCCGCAGAAAAGAACACCGACGTATCCGCCGCTCTGGCAGGCGAAGTCGAGAGCGTCACAAACGACAGCAGCATGGGGATAGTCGTGACTCTGAAGCACAGCGATTCTAAAACCGTATACGCGGGGCTTTCCGCCTGCGACGTCAAAGAAGGAGACAAGCTCAACGCCGGCGACAAAATCGGCACGGCAGGTACGCCTGCTTTCGAAGCAGACAGCGGCGCACATCTGCATTTCGAGTATATTGTAAACGGAAAATACGTCGATCCGGAAAAATATTTCGGCTAAGTTTGTCTGCAAAGGCGGGCGTTATGCCCATCATGCCCGCCTCTCTAAAATAACGCATTAATCATTTAGGCCGCGCCTCGCCCGTTCGGCGATATATCGCGCATACGTACTCTGTTTTTGGAGAAAAAAGTCAAAAAAAACTAAATTTTTTTTCACAAAACGCTTGATATTTTATCAGAAATGAGTATAATATATTAAGGACGCGGGGTTATAGCTCAGCTGGTTAGAGCGCTACGTTGACATCGTAGAGGCCACTGGTTCGAATCCAGTTAGTCCCACCATTCCTGGGGTGTTGCGTCATGCTTTGTATATTGACCCACAGCTTTAAAACGGGATTTCGAGTCTCACGATGGGTACGTAGGCTTACGCGAATGCAGTAGGAAACGCAAAATCGGGAGCAGATAACCCACCTGCCATGTTTGGCGGGTTGCATTACAGGGCAGACGGCACTTTGGGGCTTACTAATGAACCGGCGTCCAAAGCTGAGAGCGTACAAAAGAATAGCGGAATTGTGTAACGGTAGCACCTACGACTCTGACTCGTATTGTCTAGGTTCGAATCCTAGTTCCGCTGCCATATACAGACTCATGCAATACTGCATGAGTCTTTTTTACGTATATTTTTGTATGACATGGCAAAATCGTTTGACCATAAGCGAATCTTCATGTGTGAAAAAATGCCGCTTTCTCTTATATTCAGGCTCGTCGTATATACAAGTCCCATGCCTGCCGTCTCGGTTGTCCACATCAACAGTGCAAAATCGCTTGATTTTATCCACATTCTATACCCTTTTCGTGTGGATAACTGTGCATAAACGCCTTGCTTTATCCTCCGGAATTGTGGATAACCTGTTGATACTGTTTACAACTCTGCCAAAATTGGCGAAATATACAACCTTTTTTCACAATTATGTTAACAGAAATACGATAGTTATACAATGTCAAACTATTTTTCATCAAAATACGGGAATCAGCTTTTTTGCTTATTTAATCGCAATCGCACAATAAATGCTGTTTATCTGATTTTTAAAAATCCGAACATTAACAAAAAAAATGCGTGTGCAATTCGCAAATATTCATATTTTTATCTCGCGTCTCATAATTTCGTACTGTAAAAAATCCAGTTATCAGTATAAAGTGGATAAGCCGAAAGGAAATATCAATGAATAGATTAAAAAAAACAGCGGCGGCGCTTGGCGCCCTGATCGTATTGTCTATATTAGCCAACGGACAGCATAATCAGACCGCAATAATAGAGAGGATAAGCGACACAGACATAAGCCGAATCGAACAGCAGTCTTCTTCGGAGAGCGACAGCCGCACCATAAACGTCTATAACGACGAGACCGGAAAACTCCAGACCATGCAGCTTGAAGATTATATATATCACGTCGTCGCAGGCGAAATGCCCGCGCGATACGATATAGAGGCGCTGAAGGCGCAGGCGGTCGCCGCACGAACATATTTGATACGGAAAATGCCGGACGGATGCAGCGCGAAAGAAGGCGCGGATATCTGCACAAATTCCGAACACTGCCAAGCCTTCTCTGACGACGAAAAACTCAAAAAAAATTGGGGCGACAATTACGACGAGTATTCCGAAAAGCTGCGCAGGGCCGTATCTGAAACAAGCGGCGAGATACTCACCTACGACGGAAAAGCTATAGAGGCATTTTATCACGCCAGCAGCGGCGGACAGACGGAGGACGTAAAGAACGTATATTCAGAATCTCAGCCTTATTTGAAAAGCGTGAGCAGCAGCGGAGACGAGGACGAACACACCGTCTCCTTCACTCTCGAGCAGTTTGCAAAACTCCTCTCCGAAGCCGCGCCTTCCTCAGGGATAACGGCCGATAACGCCGACAGCGTAAAAGTGATTTCTCGTTACGACAGCGGGCGTGTAGAAAAAGTACAGGTCGGCTCAGCGATACTCTCCGGCAAGCAATTCCGCAAGGCACTCTCTCTTCGTTCCGCTATATTCTGGCTTAACTTTTCCGACGCAAGAGTTTCTGTCACTACGCACGGCTACGGACACGGCGTAGGCATGAGTCAAATGGGCGCGGATTATCTGGCTGAAGAAGGCAAAACATACGAAGAAATACTATCCCATTATTATAGCGGAGCGGATATAACGAAAATAAACACTTTGACTTGAAAAACAGTTCTCTGACCAAATTACTAATAACTCACTTCTCCGGCCCGGTTCAAACGAGCCGGTTTTTAATGCAATAATATCTTGCTGTTTCATCAAATAGTTATTTTCCAATATTTTACTGTAATTAAAATCTTATAAAACTCAAAATTGTCATGTCATTTTTGCTCAGAATGTGTTATTATATTTAGACTAGGGTTAAATGCGCATAGGCGTCATTTTATTTGCCTCCCGCGCACATATACTTTATTTTTAGAGAGGATTTACAATCGACATGAAAGCAAAGAAAATCATTGCCATTGCAGGCGCTGCGGCAATTTGCCTAAGCTTAGCAGCCTGCTCAACATCAGCTTCTTCCACAGAAACCGCTGCAGCATCTGCAGTTGAAGCCACAGCTCCCACAGGCGATGCGCCCAGCGGCGAATACGTAATGGATCTCGACGCCGTAATTTCCGAATCGGGCATAGATATCTCCGCCGTAAGCGAAGAAGACGCCGAGCATGCAAAAGAAGAAGCTCAGGAAATGCTGAACGAATACGGCTCCAACCTCACCTTTAACGGCGACGGTACAGGAATAATGGAAAGCGAGAGCGACGGAAGCGTTGACTTTATTTACGAAATGAAAGACGGCAACATCATCATAACCCTTCTCGGCAAGCAGGCAAAAGAAGACGCCGTCGTAGACGACGACATACTCACATGCCCTTACGATGCGGAGACTGATACGTTCTATGTTCCCGTCAGCGGAAAAAAGGCTCCTTATAAGCACAAATAAGCACAAATAAACATCCGCCCGACATTCCAGATTCATAAAATAATTGTAAATTACGACATAAAATCATGTTATTTTCATAAAAGCATGATATACTTATTGACAGTAGAATATGCGCACGAGCGCACAGGAAATAAGGAAAGAAGGTTTTTACTATCATGAAGAGAATTTTCACCAAAATTGCAGTCGTAGCAGCATCTGCCGCCCTCTGCTTATCCATTGCTGCTTGTGGCAGCAGCGATTCAACTTCTTCTGCCCCCACCGCATCCGCAGCGAACGACGCAACAGCATCCGTTCCTGTCGTCAGCGCGCCTGCAACAACAGAAGCTACAGCCTCTGCCGCTGCATCCTCTGCTGTTTCCCAAACACTTTCAGGTACATACGCGCTTGATGTAGACGACGCTTACCTCGCGGCTACAGGCAAGAACGTATCCTCTCTCTCTGAGACTCAGAAGGCGCAGGCGATTAAGGACGCAGCTATAACTGCTACTTTCTCGGCGGACGGCTCTTTCACCGCGGCGACATCTTCCAAGACTATCTCCGGTACATACACATTCGACGGCACGACAGTCTCTCTTACAGCTAACGGCGCTTCTATGCAGTACGCCTATGACGCTGCCAACGACACACTTTCAGTAGACTATAAGGGAATTACGGCTGTATTTAAACATCAGGCATAAATCAACAGATTAAGCGAAACCCGGCGGAGAACTCTCCGCCGTTTTATTTTTCAATCTTTTTGCAGCTCCGCGCGATAATTGACTTAATATATCTGAATATGCGTTTCTACAATAAACAATGCGTACAAATCACCAAAACATAAAAAATAAAATGAAATGTTAGTGAAAAGTTTGGGGAATATTTACTTTTCTGAAACATTTTTCTCGGTTTTTTTGTCGATTTATTCAGGCAATTGAGCGTTTTTTTGCTCATTTACTCCATAATATTATACACAAGATACATTTTGTTAATCCCATATTACATTTTTGTAATCCGCACTATAAGGACTTGATTTTTACATTTATAGTGCTATAATAAGTTGCGAACGGTCGGACAGACCACGAGCGGTTCTCCCGGAAGTATTTTTCGGGAACAACAGCCCATTCAAAAAAGAAAGCAGGTTAAAGAAAATGAAAAAGATTTTTGCAACAATTGTAGCAGCTATCGCATGCCTGGCAGTATGCTTCAGCCTCGCAGCTTGCGGCAGCGATGATTCTTCCGCTTCTGCTGAAGCGTCTACTCCGGCTACAGCCGAGACAACTGAAGCAGTTGATACAGCAGCTCCCGCTGACACAGCAGCAGTTGATACAGCAGCTCCCGCTGATACAGCAGCAGTTGATACAGCAGCTCCCGCTGATACAGCAGCAGCAACAGAATCTGCAGCAGCGTAAGTAAAAATTTTATAGTCAACAGTCGGCTCCTCTTTTGAGGAGTCGATTTTTTATATCCGCATATCCGCCGCCTGCTCTTTCTCTATCACTCTTAACCACGATTTCCCGTTCGCTTTGTTCTTCTCCGACACATTCTAACTTTGACCAAAAAATCACGTAACTTGACTATAGACACTCAGCACTTTATAATAACAGTTGAAAGCAAAACCCCGTTCGATAAAAAGTATTTTTCTCTGCATTTTGCAGAGCTTTAACATCGAACCTGTTTAAAAATCAGGAGGAAATAGTCTATTAATAACATAGCATTAGAAAACGTCTTTGGAATTGAAGGACTGAACATACATTGGTATGCCGTTATAATAATCACTGGCATCGCCGCCGGCATAATCGTAGGGCGCTTCCTCGCCAAAGAGAAAGGCTACAATTTTGAATTGGTCATCGACCTGCTGACCATTGCCCTGCCTATGGCTATAATAGGCGCGCGGGTGTATTACGTCGCGTTTGAATGGGAGTCTTACGCAGGCGACTTCTTATCTATGATCGCCATCTGGAAGGGCGGTCTGGCGATATTCGGCGGCGTAATCGGCGCGGTGATCGGCGCAATAATTTTCTGCAAATGGCGCAAAGTAAAGCTGGGAGATGTTCTCGACATAGGCGCGGCTCCTCTCATCCTTGGTCAGGCTATAGGCCGGTGGGGAAACTTCGTCAATCAGGAAGCTTTCGGCGCGGCAGTTACGGACGTATCTAAGCAGTGGGTCCCTCTCAGCGTATACATAGACAAAGTTCACTCGGTATTCAATCCGGATACAGCAACTTGGGAGATATGTACGCAGCCTTGGCATCAAGCCACATTCTTCTACGAGAGCATGTGGAATCTGCTCGTCTTCGTCATACTCATGCTGCTGCGCAAAAAGACAAAGAGCCGCGGCAGCGTGTTCGCGCTCTATCTCGTGCTTTACGGCGCAGGCCGCGCTGTCATCGAAGGAATGCGCACGGACAGTCTCTGGCTCATTCCGGGGGTGGTGCGCGTCAGTCAGGCTCTATCCATAGCTTTGGTCATACTCGGCGCGGCATACCTGATATTCCGAAGAATAAAGCCCCTCGCGCCATTCGCTTACTCCGGCAGATACAGCCTCACGAACAGCGAACAGCACAAGAAGGATAAGACTACCGCGGCGAGCGATTCATCCGCCCGTCCGGAAGAGAAAATTTCTGCAAACGCAGAGCAAGACAAGGAGGATTCAGACGCAGACACGTCTGAGCACTAAAAATGAGAAACTTGACTATGATGACGGATCTTTATCAGCTTACCATGATGTACGGCTATTTTAAAGAGAACGTCCACGAGCGCGAGGCGGTATACGACGTATTTTACCGCCGCACGGAAGGCTTCGGCGGCTACGCAATTATGGCCGGTCTCGAACAGCTAATCGAATTTATACGCGATCTGCACTTCTCCGCCGAAGACATCGCGTATCTAAAAACTCTCGGTCTCTTTGACGATGAGAAATTCTTCGACTATCTGCGCGATTTCAAGTTCACAGGCGAGATATATGCAATGCCGGAAGGTACTGTAGTCTTCCCTTACGAACCGCTCGTCCGCGTCAAAGCTCCTATAGCGCAGGCGCAGCTCATAGAAACCGCCATGCTCACTATAATAAACCATCAGACCCTGATCGCCTCCAAGGCTTCCAGAGTCGTATACGCCGCCAAAGGCGACATTGTAATGGAATTTGGTCTGCGCAGAGCCCAGGGGCCCGACGCAGGCATATACGGCGCGAGAGCAGCGGTCATAGGCGGATGCAATTCCACCTCTAATGTACTGACAGGCGAAATGTTCGACATTCCCGTATCCGGCACTCATGCGCACAGTTGGATAATGAGCTTCGACTCCGAGCTGGATGCGTTCCGCGCATACGCGCGCACCTTCCCCGACGCCTGCCTTCTGCTCGTCGATACATACGATACAATCGGCAGCGGCGTTCCCAACGCTATCACGGTCTTTAAAGAACTCGCCGCCGCAGGGCACAAGCCCCTGGGCATCCGACTGGACAGCGGCGATCTGGCGTATCTTTCCAAGGTCTGCCGCAGAATGCTGGACGAAGCAGGTTTCCCCGACGCCATAATATGCGCTTCTTCCGATCTGGACGAAAACCTGATACACGAGATGAAAGCTCAGGGAGCATGCATAAACAGTTGGGGCGTCGGCACTAAGCTGATAACGAGCAAAGACTGCCCCGCACTCGGCGGAGTTTACAAGCTGGCCGCTATGGAAATGAAGCCCGGAGCTCCGCTTGAGCCTAAAATCAAAATCAGCGAAAACTTCTGGAAGGTAACGAATCCGGGATATAAAAAAGTCGTCCGCCTCTATGGCTATACGACAGGCATGGCCATCGCGGATCTCATAATGCTAGACGACGAAACGATAGATGAAACTAAACCTCTCACTATTTTCGACCCGCTGGAGCCCTGGAAAAAGACACACCTTTCCAAGTTCAAAATGAAAGAGCTGCTGATTCCCGTATTCATAGACGGAAAACAGGTCTACGAATCTCCGAGCGTAAGTGAAATTCAAGAATATTGCAAAGCAGATTTGAATACCTTCTGGGACGAATACCGCAGATTGGTGTATCCGCATCTCTACAAGGTCGATCTCTCGGACGGACTGTACGAGTTAAAGCAGAAAATGATAAACGAACACACCAAATACGAAAGAAAATAAACTTAAAACGCAAAGAGACAGCACAGCCTGTCTCTTTTTTTGCGCTATTTTGTCGAAAATTCGTTGACAATGCAGTCGAGTTAGACTATAATAACCTCGTATAAAATCGCATGTAACGGAGGGAATAGTATGTCATATCGAGAATTAGCAGAACAGTTTTGCGACGTACAATTTTACTCCGCAAAAAAACTGGACGAACTTCGCGGATGTTTTCCCTCCCGCGGCGAAACAGGCGTCATGCTCTGCCTTCTTCGCCGCTCCGGCCCTGCCCTATCCGGCGAGCTGGCAAAAAAGACCGGTCTCTCTTCCGGAAGAATGGCAAATATACTCAGCAGCTTAGAGAAAAAAGGCTTTATTCGCAGAGAGACTGACCTTTTAGACAGAAGGCAGGTCTTTGTGTATCTCACACAAGACGGCGAACACAGCATTATAAAAACATACGACGACGCAATAGATTACTATGAGAAATTTCTGGAATCACTCGGAGAGGAAGATGCGCTGGCAGCGGTGCGTATTTTGAAAAAAGCTGTCAAATTTTCTGAATAATTTTTTTTGCAGACGACATAATACGTTATTTTTTTATTATTTTATCTTCTATTCGCAGAATATTCTTATAATAGTTTTTTCTGTATTGAGCTTTTTTCTCAAAAAGTATTTTTTACTAAAAGGAGTATGGCATGACACTAAAAGACCTCCCCATAGGCAAAACCGCCACCGTCCGAGCTGTCGGCGGAGACGGTTCTCTCCGTCAGCACCTTCTGGATATGGGCATAATACCTCACGCTGACGTAACTATGGTGAAATACGCGCCTATGGGCGATCCTATAGAAATAAGAATACACAGCTATGAACTGACGCTCCGTCTCGCAGACGCTGAGCAAATTGAAATTCAGGACATACGCGACAACACCAAACGGCCTCCCGCAGAGCTGAAAAAACGCCAGATACCTCACCCCGGGCTGGGCGAAGGCGGAAAATACCACGTGAAAGCTTCTGAAACACCTCTGCCCGAAGGCACGACAGTGACCTTTGCGCTCGCCGGCAATCAAAACTGCGGAAAGACCACTCTTTTTAATCAGCTCACGGGCTCCAGCCAACGAGTAGGTAATTTCCCCGGAGTCACCGTAGACCGCAAAGACGGAAGCATAAAAGGGCACGACGAAACACTCGTCACCGACCTGCCCGGGATTTACTCCATGTCGCCATATTCCAGCGAAGAGATAGTCACACGTCAGTTTGTTTTGGACGAGCATCCCAAAGGCATAATCAATATAGCCGACGCCACAAATATAGAACGAAATCTCTATCTCACACTACAGCTGATGGAGCTGGATATTCCCATGGTTCTCGCGCTCAACATGATGGACGAGGTTCACAGCAACGGCGGCTCCATTCGCGTAAACGAAATGGAAGCCATGCTCGGGATACCCGTAATTCCAATCGCAGCAGCGAAAAACGAAGGCATAGACGAGCTTATCAGCCATGCCATGCACGTCGCGAAATATCAGGAGCGCCCCGGGCGGCAGGATTTTTGTGACCCTCAGCTTCACGGCGGCGCAGTGCACCGATGTCTGCACAGCATAATGCACCTTATAGAAGATCACGCCGAGCGCGCAGAAATCCCGGTAAGATTCGCCGCGAGCAAGTTAGCCGAGGGCGACACTCTCATACTGGATAAACTGGATCTGGACGACAACGAAAAAGAAGCCCTCGAACACATAATACAGCAGATGGAAAAAGAGCGAGGCATGGACAGAGCCGCCGCGATAGCAGACATGCGCTTCAGCTTTATAGAAAAAATATGCTCGGAAACAGTGACCAAGCCAAGAGAGAGCAAGGAGCATATCAGAAGCACAAAAATCGACAGAATACTGACCGGCAAATATACCGCAATCCCCGCGTTCATCGGCATAATGGGTCTTGTATTTTTCCTCACGTTCAACGTAATAGGCAAATGGCTTTCCGATCTGCTGGAAATAGCCATATCATGGCTGACCGACACGGCAGACGCCGCTCTCTCCGCATGGAATGTAAACGAAACGCTGCACTCTCTCGTCATAGACGGCATATTCACCGGCATAGGCAGCGTTCTCAGCTTTTTGCCTGTCGTAGTCACTCTGTTTTTCTTCCTGTCTCTGCTGGAGGACAGCGGCTATATGGCTCGAGTCGCTTTTGTAATGGATAAGCTCCTGCGCAAGATAGGGCTCTCGGGACGCAGCATCGTACCCATGCTGGTCGGCTTCGGCTGCACAGTGCCCGGAGTTATGGCGAGCCGAACGCTACCCTCCGAACGCGACAGAAAAATGACTATACTGCTCACACCCTTCATGAGCTGCTCCGCCAAGCTTCCCGTATACAGCTTCTTCATAGCAGCTTTTTTCCCGGGGAGAGGCGCAATCGTCATGATAGGACTTTATGCCCTCGGCATAGTCACGGGGATCCTCATGGCGATGCTCATGCGCAAGGCCGTTTTCAAAGGCGAGGCCGTTCCGTTCGTTATGGAGCTGCCCAACTACAGAATGCCGGGAGCTAAAAACGTGGGTCAGCTCCTCTGGGAAAAGGCCAAGGATTTTCTGCAAAGAGCCTTCACTGTGATTTTCATCGCGACTATAGTCATATGGTTCCTGCAAACCTTCGACACACATCTCAACATAGTCAGCGATTCTCATAACAGCATACTGGCGCTCGTCGCCGGCGTTATCGCACCGATATTCGCCCCTCTTGGCTTTGCAGACTGGCGCGCCTCCACGGCTCTCATATCCGGCTTTATGGCAAAAGAGAGCGTAGTCTCGACCTTTACCGTGCTGTACGGCAGCGCAGCGAGTATCTCCACAGCTATGACTCCTCTCTCAGCTCTGAGTCTGCTCGTGTTCTGCCTGCTGTATACTCCCTGCGTCGCAGCCGTCGCGTCTGTAAAGCGCGAGCTCGGCGGCAAATGGGCCGCGGGCGTCGCCGTCGGGCAATGCGCCGTGGCGTGGATAGTCGCTTTCATAGTAAGAAGCATAGGTCTCCTGCTGGGAGCGTCCTGAGTAACTCTTTGTGCGATGTACCTTATCTTGTTGTACATCGCCTTTTTTCGGCTCAATTATACTCAAAAACACCGCAACAGCCGTAAGAATACTTGCAAACTTGCAAAAATACGCCTATAATAAAGTATCAGGAAATGGAGGACGCAGGTGAAACTGACTATCGCGCCGCTCTTCAGCGGCTCCAAGGGAAACAGCACATATATAAGCACGGACAAGACCTCTCTGCTCGTAGATGCAGGGATGTCAGGCAGCGCAATTGAAAAAGCTCTGGCGCAGATAGAAGCCTCGCCCGCCGAGCTCTCCGGCATTCTCGTCACGCATGAGCATACAGACCATATCCGCGGCGTGGGCGTGCTCTCCCGCAGATACGACATTCCCATCTTCGCCAACGCCTTGACATGGGAAGCCATGCAAAGCGACATAGGGCGCATCAAGGCTAAAAACGAATGCGTAATAGACCGCGGAGAATTTTACATCGGCGATATATGCGCCCGGCCTATCCCTCTGATGCACGATGCGGCCGATCCTACCGGATACGCGCTCTGCGCCGGAGGAAAGCAGGTCGGAATACTCACGGACACCGGAAAAGTAACGCGCGATATGCTGGATACGCTCGCAGACTCCAGCATAGTCCTGCTGGAATCCAACCACGATGAGACAATGCTCAAAAACGGGCCGTACCCGTACAGTCTGAAGCAGCGTATACTCTCCGCTCACGGTCATCTGTCCAATATAGCTTCATGCCGAGCGGCGAAGGCTTTGGCAGAACGCGGAGTGCGCGGAGTTCTCCTCGCGCATCTCTCCGAGCACAACAACACCGAGCCGCTGGCGTACAGGACTGTCTGCGACGGTCTGGCGGAGGAGGGCGTGCGCGTCGGCGTGGATATAGCCCTCGCGCTCACTCAGAAACTCGCAGTGACAGGAGTATTCGGGGTTTGAAAACATGCAGAAAATACGCATAATATACGTCGGGAAGAGCAAGCGGGAGGAGCAGCCTCTGGAATCGGAATACGCCAAACGCATAAAGCGCTACGCAGATCTGGAGCTGACAGAGCTGAAGGACGAGCGCGCCTCGGAGTCTCTCTCCGCAGCAGAAGAAATTCAGGTCATGAAAAAAGAGGGCGAGCGCATTCTCGCCGCTATCAGACCCGACGAAAGAGTTATCGCTCTCGCAATAGAAGGAAAGCAGCCCGACACAATTGCGCTCTCGAAGAAAATCCGCTCCTCGGCTCTCTCTTCGCAAAAACTCTGCTTTGTCATCGGCGGGTCTCTCGGCCTCTCTCCCGAGGTCAAAGCGCGCGCCGACGAGCTCATGTCCCTCTCTCTGCTCACTCTGCCGCACAGATTGGCACGAATAGTCCTGCTTGAGCAGATTTATCGCTCTCTGACTATTATAAACAACAAAACTTATCATAAATAATTAAGGCATCAGCAGTCGAAGCTCTTTTATTTTTTTGATACTACTCAGGCTCGGCTTCTGGCCGGCAACACGAAAGGATCTCGCCATGTCTAACGAAAGCAAATCACGCAACTTCTTACAGGAAATCATCGACAGAGACTTGGAAAGCGGTCTGCACACCTCCGTGCTCACTCGCTTCCCTCCGGAGCCAAACGGCTATCTGCACATCGGACACGCAAAGTCGATATGCTTAAACTTTGGACTGGCGCAGCAATACGGCGGCGCATGTAACCTCCGCTACGATGACACAAACCCCGCCAAAGAGGACGAGGAATACGTCCGCTCCATCGAGCAGGACATAAAATGGCTGGGTTTCGAATGGAAGGACAAGCTCTATGCCTCCGACTATTTCGAATACATGTACGAACGCGCTGTAATACTCATAAAGAAAGGTCTCGCATACGTATGCGAGCTCTCCGCAGACGAGATACGTGAATACCGCGGCACTCTAACCGAGCCGGGAAAGGAAAGCCCCTACCGCAACCGTCCGATAGAAGAAAACCTCGACCTTTTCGCACGCATGCGCGCCGGCGAATTTAAGGACGGCGAAAGAGTCCTCCGCGCCAAGGTGGATATGTCCAGCCCCAACATGAATATGCGCGATCCCGTAATATACCGCATCGTACATTCAGCTCACCATCGCACAGGCGACGACTGGTGCATCTACCCCATGTACGACTTCGCCCACCCTCTCGAGGACGCATACGAAGGCATAACTCACTCCATCTGCACTATGGAATTTGAGGACCATCGCCCCATATATGACTGGGTAATAGAAAATTGCGAATGTGAAAATGTTCCTCATCAGTACGAGTTTGCACGTCTGAATCTCACACGCACGATAATGAGCAAGCGTTACCTCAGAAAGCTCGTTGACGAAGGCATTGTGGACGGCTGGGACGATCCGAGAATGCCTACCATAAGCGGCCTGCGCCGCAGAGGCTACACGCCGGAGTCTATCCGCGACTTCTGCGAGCGCATAGGCGTGGCAAAAGCAAACAGCGAGGTGGACGTGAAGCTTCTCGAGCACTGCGTCCGCGAAGGCCTCGGCAACACCGCTCCGCGCGTCATGGCAGTCCTGCGCCCGCTCAAGCTCATAATTGAAAACTACCCCGAAGGCAAGACGGAATACATGAGCTGCGAGGATCTCCCCGGCAGCGATACATCGCACGAAATGCCCTTCTCCCGCGAGCTGTATATCGAGCAGGAGGACTTCATGGAGGTTCCTGTGAAGAAATATTTCCGTCTGTTCCCCGGAAATGAAGTACGCCTCAT
>UQXU01000001.1 GCA_900545085.1 uncultured Eubacteriales bacterium | reverse complement strand
GGAACGCCGCTACCCGAGGACGCGCAAGAAATGACGTGGGAAGAAGTAAGCTTCCGAGTTGACAAGGCATTAAAAACCGTAATGCGCTGGCGCAACGAAATTGTAAACGATATGGCTATTTGCCTTTTCGGGATCGACGCAGCTATACAGGCTGGAACAGAACGCAAGAAGAAAGAATAAACCCGCTACACCCTTTCGGGCGAGCGGGTTTATTCATCACCTTTTGCAGATGATACCGAACAGACCGTTTACAAAGATATATCGCGGTGCGTTCGGATTTGAATTGTAATGGCGGAGAGAGAGGGATTCGAACCCTCGTTACGCTATCAACGCAAACACGATTTCCAGTCGTGCGCCTTCAGCCAGCTCAGCCATCTCTCCACTAAAACTGTCAGCGACGTTTATTATATCAGAGACAAAAAGAAAAAGCAATACTTTTTTCGAGAAAAAAGTTAAAAGGAGACATATTTTTAATGAATAGTCATGGGCTGCGTTCATTGTATATTGTCAGAGAGTATATTGTTGTATTACCGCAGCGATTATGGTATAGTTTAGTATATCAAACGTAAAAAGAGGAAAAGCATGACGGATAACGAAAAATGGTATTGGCTTTACTCCACAAAAGGCGCAGGGAAAATGACGGCGGCCAAACTTGCAGAAAAGTTCGAAGATATAAATGAATTATATGATAATATTCAAAATATAAAGCCTGAAGGTAAGCGTCAGGAAAAGGCAATAGAGGCGCTTATTGCGGCGAAAAAATCCGAAGCGTTTAGACGGGAATTTGAACAATTCCGGCGCCGCGGAGTTAGATTGCTGACGCGGCAGAAAGGGGATTTGCCAAAGTCTGTTTTGGATGTTAAGAGTATTCAGTATTTGTATGTGATGGGCAGCGTTGCCTGTTTGGATGAGCCGTGCGCGGCAATAGTAGGCTCGCGTGAACCCAGCCTTCGCGGAAGTCAAAGGACTTATGAGATTGCCAGGGAATTGGCGGAGCGCGGTGTGACTGTCATCTCCGGATTAGCACGGGGGATAGATACTTGCGCCCATGAGGGTGCGCTTTCGGGCAAAGGCAAGACGGCGGCTGTTCTCGCGGGCGGCGTATATCCGGTATATCCGGCAAAAAATGAGCTGCTTTATGCTGAAATACTACAGAGCGGAGGTGCAATAGTCAGTGAAAATCCGCCATGCACATATAATTATCCGCAGCTTTTCACGGCCAGAAATGCGGTTATATCTGCTCTTTCTCAGGCTGTGGCTGTGATGGAAGGCGGAGAGACAAGCGGAGCACGAAGCACCGCAGAAGCGGCCAGAAAACAGGGCCGAGTTGTTTTTGCTCTCCACGGACAGCGCGGAGAGTATATGTCAGAACTGCCGAGGATGCTGCTGGAACAAGGCGCCAGACCTGTTCTGAGAGCTGATGATATAATACAATCACTAAGAGCGGGGAAGATAGAGGAGGATGTTCGAGAAACAATTGCAGATATGAGCAGTGCAAAAAAGAAAAAAGAAGAACCTAAGGCAAATGAAATATCGCCGGAGGAACGTGCGGTACTGGCTGCATTTGAGGGGCAGGCGATGACTATAGATGAGATTTCTGAAAAGACGGGTTTAGATATGGTAGGCCTTATGCCGATTCTCTTGACTTTGGAGCTTGACGGAAGGGTGACGAGATTGGGAACGGGATACACTTGCTGCATATAAAACAGTTAGAATTTTTTATAGTTTTATTTGTGTTTTTTGAGTTATTTTTCAAAAAAGTGCTTGCATTATTCTTTTTTTTGTGTTATAATTACGCTGTTAATTTGCCGTGCGCGGTGCGTTTGCGCACTAACCGCTGGTGCATGGATTGAAATGGGGTGTAGCCAAGTGGTAAGGCACGGGACTTTGACTCCCGCATTCGTAGGTTCAAATCCTGCCACCCCAGCCAACAATTGAATTATTTGACTCGCTAGCTCAGTTGGTAGAGCATTTGACTTTTAATCAAAGGGTCCGGGGTTCGAATCCCCGGCGGGTCACCAGAGCGTATAAAACGCAAACTTCAGTATACAGGTTTTACAGAAATGTGAAACCTGTTTTATTTTGCCCAAAATAGGCACGAGAGAATCTCGAGCAGTTTATCTCAAGTTTAAAAATGGCGAGGCGAAGTATGATATAATTATTTAAATGACGAGTGAAAGGGGAGAAAGCGCATGACTATTCGCAAGCGGTTGTTTCTTTCCAATATTCTTATGATTTTTCTCCCGGCCATTATCACGGTGTTTATTGGACTGATTTGTGTTGGCGTTATATGGATTACTGTAGTCGGCGGCGCGGGATTAGATTTGCATGATGCGGAGGACTTTAACCGGGTTTGTCTGGCTATTACTGAATCTATGGAGCATAAGCTTGACAGAGGGGCAGATCTCGTTTCTCTGAACACGCTGCTGGAAAATAACGGAATGACGGCGCAGGTTTTTCGCGGAGATACGGAAGTTTATTCTTTTGGAACTACATATGAAAATGACGACAGATTGAAAACAGCGGCGGAGATGTTGACAGGCAATTCTATTGTATCTCAAAATGGGCGCAGTCTGTATAAAACGTACGAAACGATAAACGGAGAACAATACACCATTTATCTGTTGGGCGGGAATCACAGTGAGAGCGCTTATGCAAATTTAAAAGCGGCGCTGACTGCCTCGGCTGTGTTGATTTTATTTGTTATTTTCATATCCGTCCTTTTGACAAATCGCTTTTTGACGAAATTTATTTTTCGACGGATTGAAGTGCCGCTGGATATTTTGACAGCGGGTGTACATGAGATACGAGATGGGAATTTGGAGTTTCAAATTGAATATGATCGACAGGATGAATTTCTGCCAATCTGCGAAGACTTCAATGAGATGGCCAAACGCCTGAAGGAATCTGTTGCTAAAATTCAGCAGCAGGAGCAAAGCCGAAAGGAGCTGCTTGCCGGAATCTCTCACGACATTCGCTCGCCGCTGACCGCCATTCAGGCGTATGTGGAGGGGCTGAGGGACGGGATAGCCGGAACGCCGGAGGCGCAAAGGCGCTATCTCGACACTATAAAGACAAAAGCAGAAGATATAGACCGCATGGTTTCTCAGCTGTTCTTGTTTTCAAAAATGGAGCTGGGAGATTATCCGATAAACGCCGTCCCGATTCGGCTGGACGAAACGATAGAGGCGGCTGTTTCTTATGCGAAAGCAGAGTATGCCGAGCGAGGTCTGCGGTTAGAGACTGATTTGACGCCGGTGACGGTAGTGGCAGACCCTGTTCAGTTTGACAGAGTTATATCCAACATTATGGAAAACAGTCTGAAATACAAGGAAGCAAAGACAGGCTTGCTCCGTATTGCGCTGACCAAACAAGGTGCAAATTGCATTCTGACCTTTGATGACGACGGTCCCGGCGTTCCTGACGAGGCTCTTCCGCGTCTGTTTGAGGTGTTTTACCGCAGCGACCCGGCCAGACGGGAACCGCACAAGGGCAGCGGTCTGGGACTGGCAATAGTTAAGAGCATTGTTGTACGCGCAGGAGGAAGCATTGCGGCGATGAAAAGCGCACTTGGCGGACTGCGGATTGAAATTTGTCTGCCATATAAGGAAGGGAGTGAAACGGATGGCGAAAATACTGATTGTGGAGGATGATGCTGCCATTGCTGCTATTGAGCGGGATTATCTCAGCGTCAGCGGCTTTGAAGTGGAAATCGCAGAGGATGGAAATTCCGGACTGAGAAAAGGCAGCACGGGAGCGTATGATCTCATTCTGCTGGATCTAATGCTGCCGGAGATGGACGGTTTTGAAGTATGCCGAAGGCTGCGCGAGAAAACGGATATTCCGATTCTTATGGTGACGGCAAGGCGGGAGGATATTGATAAAATCCGCGGGCTTGGTCTCGGGGCGGATGATTATATAGAAAAGCCATTCTCTCCCGGCGTGCTGGTAGCGAGAGTTAAAGCGAATCTCAACCAGTATAAGAGGCTGACCGGAAGGGAGAAGGAGCCGTCAGAGATTAGTCTGGGCGGCGTGCGCATCAATACCGGAACTCACAGAGTATTTGTTGACGGCAAGGAAATCGAGCTGAAAAACAAAGAGTATAAGCTTCTTTTGTTTTTGATGCTCAATGTTGATTTGGTTTTCGACCGAGAGACTCTCTATGAAAAGGTTTGGGGACTTGATGCTTTGGGAGACAATGCGACGGTGGCCGTACATATAAACCGTTTGCGGGAGAAAATAGAAAAAGACCCGGCGAAGCCCCGCTATATCGAAACAGTTTGGGGCGCAGGCTATAGATTCAGAGGATGCTGATATGTGGATTGTTTTAGCGTTTTGCTCGGCGTTTTTCGCCGGTCTGACTTCCATTCTGGCAAAATGCGGTATACAAAAAACCGATTCTACCGCGGCGACGGCAATCCGAACTGTTGTGGTGCTGGTTTTTTCGTGGCTGATGGTATTTATCGTTGGGTCTCAGCATCAGATAGCTTCGATTGATGCAGAAACTCTGTTGTTTCTGATTTTGTCGGGATGCGCTACCGGTGCGTCATGGCTATGCTATTTCAAGGCGCTCCAACTGGGCGACGTAAATAAAGTTGTGCCTATAGACAAATCCAGCGCGATTTTGACAATTATTTTAGCCTTTCTCTTTTTAAAAGAGCCGATTAGCGTTTACAGCGCCGTCGCTGTAATTTTAATCGGCATTGGCACGTTTCTGATGATTGAGAAAAAAGATGTTAGTCAGTCTGCGAAGAAAGGCAAAGGCTGGCTTTTTTATGCGATTGGATCGGCGGTATTTGCAAGTCTGACTTCGATTCTAGGCAAAATCGGTATATCCGGCGTGGAGTCTAATCTCGGGACGGCTATACGCACCGGAGTAGTGCTGGTCATGTCGTGGATTATGGTGTTCGTAACGGGGAAGCAGAAGAATATTGTAAAAATTCCGAAGAAAGAACTCTGTTTTATTCTTTTGTCCGGGATTGCTACCGGAGGCTCGTGGCTTTGTTATAAGGCGCTTCAGGATGGCCTTGCCAGTGTTGTGGTTCCAATTGACAAAATGAGCATCCTTATAACAATCGCTTTTTCGTACTTTGTTTTTCGCGAACGCTTATCGAAAAAAGCCGCGTTTGGGCTCGCGGGCATTGTCGTAGGAACATTTGCGATGATGATTCCAAGCTTAATTAGTTAAAATTAAAATATAATATAACCGTGAACAGGCGTTCTCTCGTCTTTCGGTTTTGAAGCCTTTGTCGAAGCGGCTGATGTATGCTGAATGAAAGATTACAGCATACATCTTTTTATATTCTGAATATTTTATCTCCTGTTTAACTTTGGATAAAAATTAGTTTATCCTCTACTTTTATACTATAGACAATAAATAAAGTTAAGGAACTGATTTTATAACCGTGAACAGACGTTCCCTGCTTCTAGTTCACCTGTTGAATGACGCGGCGGCGCGCGTTATTGAAAGCGAAATAGGGAGTAAAAACATATATATAAATTTTCCTGTTTATTCGGGCGCTGACTCTGCACAAGACATGTAGAGTCGGAAGTAAGGCTGTATAATTCAGGAGATTACAAAAAAATATTCAGGAGGGTTATTTTAGAAATATGAATACTACAAAATCCGGAGCGACAGAAGAAACAAAAAGGATTACGGCGGCAACGGGACTGAGATTTTTACAGGGGGCGCTGATAGGGCTCGGAGCGGTCCTCCCCGGAATATCCGGAGGGGTTCTATGCGTGGTTTTTGGAGTGTACCGGACAATCATGGAGCTGATTTCACATCCCATTCAAACATTCAAAAAACACTACAGTACATTAATCCCGCTGATTTTAGGCGGCGGATTCGGGTTTGTTGTCGTCGCGAAGCTGCTGGGCTTTTTGTTGAACAGATATCCGGACCCGTCCGTATGTCTGTTTGTAGGCTTAATCATAGGGATGCTGCCCTCGCTGTTTCGAGAGGCCGGAGAAAAAGGCAGAAGCAAGGGCTCCTTTATCTCGCTTGGCGTTTGCTTTTCCGTTGTGTTTGCGCTCCTTTTGGCTCTGAACATGGTTCAGACAGTGATTACGCCGAATTTTGCATGGTATCTGTTTTGCGGATTGTGCATTGCCATGAGCATTATTGCTCCGGGGATGAGTTTTTCCAGCCTTCTTATGCCTCTGGGGCTGTATACTCCTCTGGTGACAGGGATCGGCAATTTCGATTTCAGCGTTTTAATCCCGTCCGGAGTGGGCGCGCTGCTGACGATAGTTCTGCTGGCTAAAGCTGTGGATAATCTCATGGAAAGGCATTACAGTGTGGCTTTTCACGGGATAATCGGCATTGTGGCAGCTGCGACTATAGTGATTATTCCGTTCGGGAGCTTCGCGGTCAGCGCTGCATCCTGCGCAGCGAATATTATTTGTATGGCGTTTGGAATTATTGCCGCGCTGGCGTTGGATAGGTTTAACAGAAGGGTAGAATGCCGGCTATCCGACGGAAAGGAGGCATAAAGCGGAAATGGATATGAAAATCCTTGATTGGATTCAAAGAATGAGCACACCGTGGCTGGATAAATTTATGATAGCGGTTACGACTCTCGGGAAGGGGAACGCTGTCTGGCTTGCAAGCGCGATAATTTTGTTTTTGATTCCGAAGACCCGCAGGCTTGGCGCGGCTATGGCTGTGAGTCTTGCGCTGGAGATTTTGTGCTGCAATGTGATATTGAAACCGCTGATCGCGAGAGTAAGACCATGCGATGTAAATACGGCGGTGCAGCTTCTGATAAACCGTCCTGCCGATTTTTCATTTCCGTCCGGCCATGCCGGGGCGGCGTTTGCAGCAGCGTCCGCTCTGTACTTTGAAAGAAGCAGATTGTGGATTCCCGCCGGCGTGCTTGCTGTTCTGATCGCCTTTTCTCGGTTATATCTTTACGTTCATTATCCGAGCGATGTTCTGGTTGGCGCGATGATAGGCATAATGATTGGCTGGGCGGCTGCTTTCTTTACGGACAAGGCGGACTTTCTGATTTTGCGGAAAAGCGGTCGCCAATTGTATAAATAAAGAATATGCGGGAGATATGACGTATTGCCGTATCTCCCGCATATATTAACGAATAAAATTTTTGCCTTCGGCCTGCACGCGGATTATTTTAGTTTTCCGTATTGTCCGTCGTCTACAGCCTCGAGCCATTCATTGCCGGTGTTTTCTCCGGGAACTTCCATAGCCAGATGAGAAAACCAGCTGTCAGGGGCGGCGCCGTGCCAGTGTTTGACGCCGACGGGAATATTGACTACGTCGCCAGGGTGAAGCTCCTGCGCCGGCTTGCCCCATTCCTGATAATAGCCGCGCCCGGCGACGCAGACGAGAATCTGCCCGCCGCCTTTGTCGGCATGATGTATATGCCAATTGTTGCGGCAGCCGGGCTCAAAAGTCACGTTAAAAACGCCGACCTGCGAGGTGGAGAGCGGGGCGAGATAGCTGTGCCCGATGAAATATTGCGCAAAAGCGTCGTTGGGCTGCCCTATGGGGAAGACCATGCTCGCGGCGTGTTCAGATTTTGCATCATCAGCGGGGACGTCCTCGTTCCAGACTTCTTTTGCTAAGCGGAATACGGCCCAAGCCTTAGGCCAGCCTGCGTAAAACGCCGCGTGGGTTACGATTTCAGCGATTTCTGCCTTGGTGATGCCGTTCTTTTTAGCCTCCTGTAAATGATATATCAACGAGTTATCGGTCAGCCCCTGCGCCATTAGTGCAATTACCGTCACGAGGCTGCGGTCGCGCAGAGAGAGTTTATCATCTCTCGACCACACTTCGCCGAATAAAACGTCGTCGTTCAACTCGGCGAACTTGGGAGCGAACTCTCCGAGCTGATCTCTGCCTGTCGTTTGTTTAATAACCATATTGCTATCCTCCAAAATTTATATAATTCTTTGATCTCCGGTTGACCATACGTGCTTATCCTTTGCGGCGGATTCGGTGTTCTGCGCCATAACGCCTACCAGCGGGTGCGGGACGTAGAGCTCCTCAAGATAAGCAATTTCATCTTCCGTCAGCGTGAGCTGCGCCGCCTTTGCTATGTCGTAAACGTGGCTGCACTTGGTAGCGCCGACCACGGGAGAAGCGACTTTCGTAAGCAGCCACGCAAGGGAAATCTCTGTCATGCTGACGCCGCGGCTGTCTGCGAGGTTTTCCGCTCGTTCCAGAATTACCTTGTCCTGTTCGGCATATCCGCTGTATTTCAGTTTTGCGTAGCTGTCCTCGAAGAGCCTTTTGGAGAACTCTCCCGGACGTTTAGAAAGCCTTCCGCCGGCAAGAGGGCTGTACGGCGTCATGGCGATGTTATCCTCTCGGCATAGCCCTGCCATTTCACGTTCTTCCTCGCGGAATATGAGATTGTAATGCCCCTGCACGGAGATAAATTTGGCAAAGCCCTCTTTTTCTGCAAGGGCGTTTGCCTTGGCAAGCTGCCATGCGAAGCAGTTGGATATACCGATATAACGCGCTTTTCCCGATTTCACAATGCGGTTTAGTCCGTCCATAATGTCGTAAAGCGGCGTATTGTAGTCCCACATATGATAAATATAAAGGTCGACATAATTCATACCGAGATTTTCAAGGCTTTTGTTCAGCATAGCTTCAATGTGCTGCTGTCCGCTTATTCCGGCTTCAATCTCTTCGTTTGTACGGGGCAGGAATTTGGACGCTACAATTACATTGTCTCGCGACGTAAATTCATGCAGCGCTCTGCCGAGGTACTGTTCGCTTGTGCCGCTCTGATAACCAATCGCCGTATCAAAAAAGTTGATTCCGCTTTCCAAGCCGCAGCGGATTACTGCGCGGGAATCCGATTCGCCCAGCGTCCATGAATGCTGACCTCTGGACGGATCGCCGAAACCCATGCAGCCCATGCAGATGCGCGAAACAGTTAAATCAGAAGATCCGAGTTTGATGTACTGCATTTCGTTCTCCTTTCGGCATACTTCGTTTTGCGCCGGCTGTTCGGTCATGCTAAATGTTCAAACTTTTCAGCCACGATGCAACGGATGCGCTGCTTTCGCGACTGCTCATTTTTTTGCCGGTTTTCCATTTTGTCTCGGCTGAACAGCATTTTTTCAAAATGCTTTCCGTCTTTCCCATACCGCTGCCGCCGGAGGTGGCAAAAGGGATGACGGTCTTTCCGGAAAAATCATAGCTTTCTAAGAATGTGTTGATGATGGTTGGAGCTACGTACCACCAAATCGGAAAACCGACGAATACCGTGTCGTACTGCGCCATGTTCTCGACCCTGTTTGCAATAGCAGGGCGAGAAGCGGGGTTTTTCATTTCTATACTGGAACGACTGCCCGAATCGTTCCAGTTCAAATCTGCCGAGGTATACGGCTGCTGCGGTTTGATTTCATATAAATCGCCGCCTGTGGCTTCGGCTATCCTGTCTGCGAGCTTTGCAGTGTTGCCGCTCGCTGAAAAATACGCAACTAAAACTTTTTTCATTTTAAGACCTCCTCGCTTTTATTTCCCGCTGAATACCGGGAAACAAGAAAATTCGCCGTAGTTTTCAATTGGTTTCACATTTTTCAAAAGCTCCATATCGGAATCGCTGATAACAAAGTCTATACGCGCATTGTCTTTCATATGCTCAGGTTTTGCCGTTTTCGGCAAAGAGACGCATCCGAGCTGGATAGTGTACCTTATACATAGCTGCGGGACGGATACTCCGTACTCATTTGCCATAGCAGTAAGAGACGGAAGGTTTAAAATCATGCCGTGAGCAATTGGCGAATAAGCTTCTACGAGCATACCTTGACTCTTAGAATAAGCAATCAGATCGGACGGCGTGTTGCTGACGTGTACGAGAAGCTGATTCACCATGGGCTTGACGCTGCAGCCGCTAAGAATATTATCTATATCTTCCCGCATGAAGTTGGATATGCCGATAGAGCGCAGCTTTCCCGCTTTGTAAGCATCTTCCAAAGCTCTCCATGCCGCTCTGTTTCCTTCGGCGTAATCTCCGCCGCGAAAATCATTCCAAGGCTGCGGGCTGTGTATGAGCATGAGGTCTATATACTCCATATTCATTTTGCGAAGAGATTCGTCTATAGCCGCCGCCGCTTCGTCATATGTCTTTGTCTCCGCCGCCAGCTTGGAAGTGATAAACAGCTTCTCTCGAGCCAGACCGCACGTTTGGACTCCCTCTCCGACTCCTCGCTCATTCCCGTATGCCTGCGCCGTATCAATGTGGCGATAGCCTATGCTCACGGCGTCGCGGACAGCCTGCGCGGCTTTATCGTCGTCAATAAACCATGTACCAAGACCTAATTTGGGAATGGCTATACCGTTGGATAATGTGTAAGCCTCTTCAAAAATTCCTGAGTTCATTTGCGTTGCCTCCAATCTCATTTTCTCAGCAGCAGAGCGATTTTCTCCAGCTGTTCGACGAGCTGCAAATCTGCTGTATCAAGTTTTTTGAATACTTCGTTCTCTTTTTGATAGATTTCTTTGAGAATATCATCTGCATACCTTTTTCCGCTTTCGGTAAGCACGACTGTCATCTCGCGCCGTTTGCCTTTGATGGGTTCCAGAGTCACATAGCCGCTGCGCCTCAATTCCGTCATCACTGTGTTGACTGTGCTTTTCGGCAATTCCCAATCTGCGCATATCTCTTTTTGGGTGTGCGTGTTTCTGTCGTTCAACGCATACAGAATCCAGAGCAGAGTGGGAGCGACGCCGCTCTGTTTCGCAAAGTCGTCATAGACGGCGTCGATATGATATATTGCTCTTCCGAAATCATAGAAGAACTTTTTTGAATCCATTGAGAGTACCTCCGAAGAACAATAGTTCTGTTTCGTACTTTATTATAGTTCAACTTCGTACTTTTGTCAAGAAAAATAAATAATCAGACATTGATTATCTATTAAGACAGCAAGTGAATTTACAGCTGCTATTGACAGAAACAAAAAAGTGCGTTACAATATATCCGACTAAATGAGTAGGGTTTTGAAAAGACAAAAAATTGATAAATTAATAAATTGATAATTAAGAAATAAGGAGAAGACTCAAAATGGACATTCACTCTTTGCAGCAGGAGATACTAAGGCTGAAAAAAGAAAAGGGCATATGTATTCTGGCTCATAGCTATCAGTCTAAGGAAATAGCAGAAGTTGCGGACTTTGTGGGGGATTCATATCAGCTGAGCGTACAGGGGAAGAACGCTCCTCAAAAGACCGTGATAATGTGCGGCGTAAGATTTATGGCGGAAACGGTAAAGCTGCTGTCGCCGGAGAAAAAGGTTCTGCTCGCCAATCCTACCGCGGGGTGCCCTATGGCTGAGCAAATGGACAGAGAGCTCATACAGGGAGTCAAGGACAGCCTTCCGGATTATACCGTGGTCGCTTACATCAACACTACGGCGGAGCTTAAGACAATTTGCGATGTCTGCGTTACGTCTTCATCTGCCGTGAAGATTATAAAAAAGCTGCCGAATGAGAACATACTTTTTATTCCGGATTGCAATTTGGGAGCGTATGTGGCGAAGCAGGCGCCGGAGAAGAACATAAAGCTGATGCAGGGCGGCTGCCCGATACATGCCCGTGTATCGGCGCACGATGTAAAAAAAGCTCGCGAAGCTCATCCGTATGCGGAAGTGCTTGTGCATCCGGAGTGTACGCCGGACGTTCTGGAGCTTGCGGATTTTATAGGCTCGACTTCTGCTATATTGAATCGCGCGGAAGAAGCGGAAAGCAAAGAGTTTATAATAGGTACTGAAATAAGCATAGCGCAGCATTTGGCGTATCGCTGTCCCGAAAAACGCTTTTATACTCTCTCCAAGAATCTCATATGTCCGAACATGAAAGCGACGTCGCTTGCAGATGTGTATTACGCAGTGGCGGGAACGGGCGGCGAGCTGATAGAGCTGGATGCGGAGACAATATCCAAGGCGCGCGTTTGCATAGACAGAATGATAGAATTGGGATGATTAAACAAAAATACTAAGGCATGAGAAAAAACTCATGTCTTTTTTTAATCAGCTATTGACATAATATACACTATTGAATATAATTTAATAGTGAACAAGAGATGTTACGTAGAAACCGGGAGGTAAAAAATGAATCCGCAATATAAAAAAGGGGTGATAGAGCTGTGTGTGCTTTCTATATTACGGCGTCGCGACTGCTATGGTTATGAAATAGCAGAGGAGCTGTCAGGGAAAATAGACATAGCCGACGGTACCGTGTATCCAGTACTGCGAAAACTGAAAAAGGACGGTATGCTGACAACATATTTATCGGAATCCAGCGGCGGACCGCCGAGGAAGTATTACTCTATAACATCAGAAGGCTTGGCGGCATACGAACGGGACAGAGCAGAATATTTGGAATTTGCGAAAAACGTAAGAGAAATATTGGAGGATGGACATGAATAAGGCGGAGTATCTCGGAGCGCTGGAGGCGGAGCTGAAAGCCAGAGAAGCGAGCGATATAGACGAAATAATAGCGGAATATTCGGAACATTTCGACTTTAAACTGGCGGACGGATTTTCCGAATCGGAAATAGCTGTGAAATTAGGCGCGCCCGAAAAGATAGCAGAGCAATTTGAAGAAGAAAGCGGCGAAAAAAATAAGCCCGATATCTGGAAAAAGACTGTTTCTTACGCGGTTGCACTTTTAGAGATAATCGGAGGCATAATTTTTGCAGCGTGGGATTTAATACTTGCAGCAGCGGCGCTTGCCTTTTTGGCTGTCGGCGTAAGCCTGGAGGCAGGCATGGATATAACAGGCGTCATCCCGAATATGCCGTATATTTCGGCAGCGCTGTTTGGAGCAGCCGCTTTAGCTTTGGCTGTTTTAACAGGATGTGCTGCATGGTATTGCTTCAAACTGCTTGCGCAGCTTGTGAGATCCAGAGCACGCTGGCACATGAGCTTTGTATCCGGGGCGAAATTACCGCCTCTGTCTATAACGCCTAGGCTGAAGGGCAGGGGGAGACGTGTCTTTCGCGGTATAGTTTACATTTCCGCTGCGGCGTTCGGATTATTTTTTCTGGCGGCGTATGCAGCGTCTGCGCTGAATGCGCATAGTGTAGAATTTTGGCACGTATGGAAATGGTTTGTATAGACCGAGCTTTGTCTTTCTGTAAAACTAAGGAGAAGGAAATATGAAAACAGCGGTAGTAACCGGCGCTTCTTCCGGCATAGGCTTGAGCATAGTTCTAAATTTGGCAAAAAAGAATTGGAGAGTGCTCTGTGTAGGGCATAGCGAAGCAAACTGCGAAAAGGCAAGGGCTCACATTTTAAAACAAGTTCCAATGGCGAATATGGAGTGGTTCTGGGGAGAACTGATGAATCAGAGCGAAGTTAACCGAATATCTTCTGAGGTATCGGACAGCATTGGAGCCGAAGGTAAAATAGATGTGTTAATAAATAATGCAGGAGCCGTAAGAGGCTGGTATATGACAACTGAAGAAGGGTATGAGCAGCAGTTTGCGATAAATCACCTGGCTTCGTTTTTGTTGACATATAGGCTGCTGCCCTATATACAAAGCTGCGGAGGCAAAGTGATAATGACAAGCAGCGGCTCGCACAAGGGTATAAAAATACATTGGGAGGATGTGATGTTCAGCAGGAGGTACAATCCTTTGGCTGCATACAAGCAAAGCAAGCTATGCGGGATACTTTTTGCAAAGTCTTTGGTTGAAAAAAACATAAAAGCATATGCAGTAGATCCGGGATTGGTATGCACGGATATAGGCGGAAAAACTGCGAGCGGATTAATCAATGCTGTTTGGAAGTGCAGGAGACGCAGAGGGATAACAGCTGACAAAGCGGCGGAAACTTATGTTTATTTGTGCGAGACAGATGAAAAGCGGCTGTACTACAAAAATTGCCGCGCAGGGAAATACAGTTCAGAGGTGACACAATCTAATGCAGACAGGCTGTTTAAGTTATCCGAAAAGCTATGCGGGATAGAATATCAGACAAGAGAGGAAGAAGCCACATGAATGTTATGATAACCGGAGCGAGCGGCGGATTGGGCAGAGCGATGGCCATGGAGTGCGCGCGCAGGGGATGGAAGATTTATCTTGCGGATGTGAACTCTGGTGGACTTGATTCGATAAAAATCGGATTAGAGCGAAGGTTCGGCGCAGAGGTCTATACGTGGCTTTGCGATATAACGTGTTCAGACGATGTGGATAATATGATAGCTGAGATGAGCGCAAGCGGCGTGAGACTGGATATGCTGTTAAACATAGCGGGTGTGGATTTTGAAGGAAGCTTTGAGGGCAGAGACAGGGAAGACGTGGCGAAAATTGTTTCGATTAACGATGAGGCGACGTTGAGGATAACTCATGCCGCTCTGGAGCTAAGAAGGAGGAGTGAGAAGTTTACTGTTGTCTTCGTCTCCAGCCTGGCTGCCATGTTTCCCATGCCTCTTAAGGCAACTTATGCGGCGTCTAAGCGTTTCCTGCTTGATTTTTCTCTCGCGCTGCGCCGCGAGATGAAAGCGGAAAAGGTGAATACGCTGGCGTTATGCCCCGGAGGTCTTGTAACTGGCAACGGCGCTATAAAAGGTATAGAAGCGCAGGGCTTGTGGGGGGAGCTTACGACAAACAAGTTGGAACGGGTGGCGAGAAAAACAATTGAAAAAGCATTGGCGGGGAAAAACGTTTATATTCCCGGTGTGCTGAACAAAGCGCTGTGTTCCGCGGGTAAAATCGTACCGCGCAGCTGGGCGGCGGATATAGTGTATTGGAGATGGAATACAGCACAGAAAAAATGGCTTGATTAAATCTGAGACTGCGGAGCTTCCGCAGTCTTTTTATATCTTTAGAGCTCGTTTGAGAATAATAAGAAAGCAGCAGAGTAAAATATTATTAAGCATAAAGGCTTGTCAGTGAGAAAAAATGTAAAAATATGCTTGACAAAGCAAAGCAGGAGTGATATTATCCTAGTAAAGATATAGGAATTTAGGAGGTTATCCATGAAGATATATGCGGACCACGCCGCGACGTCTCCGATATCAGAAGCGGCGAAGGCGGAGATGATCAGGTGTTTAGACGAACAGTACGGTAACCCGTCCAGCCTGCACGAATGGGGCAGGGCGTCCGCGCTGGAGCTGGCTAAGTTCAGAGAAAGCATAGCCGAAGATATAGGCGCGCAGCCGAATGAAATATACTTCACTTCGGGAGGCAGCGAAGCGGACAATCAGGCGATATTATCCGCGGCGAGAATAGGCGCAAAAAAAGGAAGGAAGAGGATAATCACCAGCGATATAGAGCATCATGCGGTGCTCCATACAGTAGATAAGCTGGCGGCGGAGGGATTCGACGTCGTGAAGATACCTGCCGGAGAGAGAGGAATAGTCAGCGTAAAAGACGTAGAAGCTGCGCTGACGGACGAGACGGCTCTCGTTACTATTATGATGGCGAACAATGAAATAGGCACGATCCAGCCTGTAAAAGAGATTGGAGAGCTGTGCAGAGAGCGCAGGGTGCTTTTTCATACAGATGCGGTTCAGGCCGTCGGTCATATCCCCGTCGATGTGAAAGAGCTTAAAGTAGATATGCTGTCTTTTTCGGCGCACAAGTTCAGGGGGCCGAGAGGCATAGGTGTGTTGTATTGCAGAAGAGGCGTTCGCCTGTTCCCTTTGATAGAAGGCGGCGCGCAGGAGAACAACAAGCGCGCGGGGACGGAGAACCTCGCGGCTATAGCCGGAATGGCGGCGGCTCTGCATGAGTCTGTAGAAAATCTGGAAAACAGCATGAAATACACCTCTGAATTGAGAGATGTTCTGATAGAAGGGCTGAAGAAGATACCGCTGGCGATAATAAACGGCGACGAGAAACAGAGACTTCCCGGAAATGTGAACGTGTGCTTCCCGGGGATAGAAGGCGAGTCCTTGCTGCTTTATCTCGACGCGAGAGGAATAGCGGCGTCGTCCGGCTCCGCATGCACATCCGGCTCCCTCGATCCGAGTCATGTTCTGCTGGCGATAGGACTTCCGCACGAGACGGCGCACGGCTCGCTCAGGCTTACAATAGATGACACTAATACGCGCGAAGAAGCAGAGTATATTATAAAAAATGTTGCCGAGGTCGTAGAGTTTTTGAGAAGCATTTCGCCTGTTTGGGAAAAAATGCAGCAGGCAGGCTGAGGCAATCGGACGGAAACAAAAGGGAGGAGAAAAAATGATTTACAGCGATAAGGTTATGGATCACTTTATGAATCCGCGCAATGTAGGCAAGATAGAAGACGCGGACGGCGTCGGCGAGGTAGGCAACGCGAAATGCGGAGACATCATGAAAATATATCTCAAAATAGAGGACGATACCGTAACAGACGTTAAATTCAATACATTCGGATGCGGCAGCGCTATAGCGTCAAGCTCTATGGCAACGGAGCTGATCAAAGGGAAAAAGCTGGACGAGGTTCTCGAGCTGACAAATAAAGCTGTGGTCGAAGCTCTGGACGGTCTGCCCGCTGTTAAGCTGCACTGCTCCGTGCTTGCGGAAGAAGCGGTGAAGGCCGCGCTCAAGGACTATTATGATAAAAACGGCATAGAATACGACGCAGAGAAGCTCGCGCCGTGCGAAACCTGCGGGCATTAATACTGTTAAAACAGACACGGAAATTGAACTAAGCCGAGGCTTGCCTTGGCTTTTTGTTTTGCGTTATATTCGATAAGGAAGTATAATAAATAAGTCGCTTATATAAAAGCATGGCGGGAGGTGAAAGGCATGGACCGGAGCGACCGTGAAATGGCGGAGCTTATAGCGCGCAGAGTCGCTGAGCTGGGCGGAAGGACGTATTTTGTCGGCGGCTATGTGCGCGACGGCATAATGGGCAGAGAGAACAAAGATGTGGACATAGAGGTTCACGGCATAACACCGCGGCAGCTATGCGGCATTTTGGACAGTCTCGGACATAGAATAGATATGGGAGCGAGCTTTGGTATATTCGGGCTGAAGGGCTGCGATTTGGATATTGCCATGCCTCGCAGAGAGAGGCTCATGGGCAGAGGTCACAGGGATTTTGACGTCGAGGTAGATCCCTTTCTCGGAGAGAAAAAAGCCGCGCAGAGACGTGATTTCACCATGAACGCTCTTATGCAGGATGTACTCACGGGGGAGATAGCGGATTACTTTGGCGGCCTGGACGACATACGCGGCGGCATCGTGCGTCATGTGAATGAGGATACGTTCTCAGAGGACCCTCTGCGAGTGCTGCGCGCGGCGCAGTTTGCAGCCAGATTTGAGTTTGACATAGCGGAGGAAACGGTAGCTCTTACAAAGACTATGGATTTATCAGCGCTGGCAAGCGAGAGAATCTGGGGAGAGCTGAAGAAGGCCTTGCTCAAAGCGGAGCGCCCGTCGATATTTTTTGAGGAAATGCGCCGCATGGAGCAGCTGGACGTATGGTTTCCCGAAATGAAGATGCTCATAGGGATAGAGCAAAGTCCGCTGCATCATCCCGAAGGAGATGTATGGACGCATACAATGCTCGTATTGAACGAAGCGGCGAAGCTGAGAGATAAAGCGCAGAATCCTATAGGCTTCATGCTGTCTGCGTTAATGCACGATTTCGGGAAAGTTCTGACTACGGAGATTGCAGACGGGAAAATTCGCTCGTACAAACATGAAACAGAAGGCCTGGGCATGGTGCGCCGCGCTATGGAGCGCATTATGAATGAAAAAAAGCAGATAAACTATGTAGCAAACATGACAGAGCTGCACATGAAGCCTAATATGCTGGCGGCGCAAAATGCGGGGATAAAGGCGACGAACAGAATGTTTGACAAAGCGGAGAGCCCGCATGATCTGATTCTGCTCGCGAGAGCGGACGATTTGGGCAGAGGAGGAGAGCGCGGCGCAGATGCGGATAAAGAGGAATATCTCGAAAAAAGACTTGCGCTGTACGAAGACGTTATGTCAAAGCCGTACGTTATGGGGGCGGATCTCATCGAGGCAGGCTTGAAGCCGGACAAAAGCTTTGCGGAGCTGTTGGCTTTTGCACATAAGCTCAGGCTGGCAGGCGTGGAGAAAAAAGCCGCTCTGAGCCAGACTCTCGCGATGGCAAGGCGAATGACAGGAGAATAAGGACGCGCGAAGACGGCGCGTGCAGGATGAAACGCTGAGAAATCGTCGTCGAAAAAGAAAAAAACGCTGTATCACGCAAAAAATATATGAAAAATGAGTAAAAAGCCGCCAAGGCTCTTGTATAATGCCGGTGTTTTGGGTATAATGCGTTTAAAAGGTTTTTTGCCCAGTACTTTATGCACATAAGATTTTTCTGAAAGGAGAAAATATAACATGAATAAAACAGAGCTTATTGCGGCTATGGCAGCCAAAGCAGAGCTTTCTAAAAAAGACACGGAAAAAGCGCTGACAGCTTTTGTCGAATGTGTAACAGAAGAACTTGCATGCGGCGGCAAGGTTCAAGTCGTAGGGTTCGGTACGTTCGAGACGAGAGAACGCTCCGCCAGAAAAGGCATAAACCCCTTGACTAAGGAGCCGATAGACATTGCGGCGTCGATAGCTCCTGCGTTCAAGCCGGGCAAGGCCCTCAAGGACGCTATGAAGTAAAAATAAAGCATGTTGGCTCTGCGGCTTTGGTTCGCGGAGCCGCTTTTTTGGCTATGAGTATTCTATCCGGGTAATCTCCGGAGATAAGGAGGCAGGATGAGACTGGACAAGTTTTTAAAGGTATCCAGAGTTATAAAGAGACGCACGGTAGCTAACTCGGCGTGCGACGGAGGCAGAGTGACCGTAAACGGCAGAGAAGCTAAGCCGGGTCACAAATTGAAGGTCGGAGATGAGATAACGATAGGCTTTGGGAATAAACCGCTAAAAATACGTGTTCTGGAGTTGAGAGAAAACGTGAGGAAGGATGACGCCGACACGCTGTACGAGGTAATCCGGGAGGAAGAATGAGAGTATCGGCTGTATTGCTCGCCGCGGGGAGCGGGAGCAGAGTAGGAGCGGAGAAGAACAAGCTGCTGCTGACGTACTTGGGCAAGCCCGCGATAGCTCATACATTCAGCGCGTTTGCTAAGGCGGGTTGCTTTGATGAAATTATTATAGTCACGAAGGAGAGCGAGAGAGCGGAAATACTCGCGCTGGCGGAGCAGGAGGGACTGCGGGGAGCCAAATGGGCGCGGGGCGGAGATACGAGACAGCAGTCCGTGCGAAACGCGCTCGAGCTGATACCGGACGGGATAGCCGCCGTGCATGACGGCGCGCGCAGCATGATCTCTCCCGAGCTTATTTTGAGGTGTGTTCTTACAGCATTAAAGAACGGAAGCGCGCTGCCGGGAGTTATGGCGAGCGACACGGTGAAAAGCGTAAAGGACGGCGTCCGCACTTTAGACAGAAACGGAATATTTCTCGCGCAGACTCCGCAGTGCTTTGACGTACAAAAGCTTCGCGCGGCGTATGACAAAGCGGCGGCGGAAGGATTCTCGGGGACGGATGACAGTTCATATATGGAATACGCCGGCTACACGCCGTATATTCTGACGCATGACGAGATAAATGACAAGCTTACATTTCCGCGCGATTTTTCGCGTTTCGAAAGGCTTAGCGGCCGTATGTCCGTCGGCGTGGGTTTCGACGCGCACAGATTTGCGCCGGGCAGGAGGCTCGTGCTCGGCGGAGTTGAAATAGAGCATACGGAGGGGCTGCTCGGGCATTCCGACGCAGATGTTTTGACTCATGCTCTTATGGACGCTCTGCTCGGGGCGGCGAGTCTCGGAGATATAGGCGCGCTTTTCCCTGATAACGACGCGCAGTATGAAGGAATATCTTCTGTAGCGTTGCTGGAGAGAGTGCGTTCGTTGATGCTGGAAAAAGGCTGCATTCCCGTTCAGGCGGACTGCGTTTTGATTATGCAGAGACCTAAAATCTCGCCATACAGGGAAGAGATGGAGCGTGTGCTTCAAGGAGCCTTGGGATGCAGCGTCAGCGTGAAGGCGACGACGACTGAAAAAATGGGTTTCACAGGGCGCGGCGAGGGCGCGGCGTCCATCGCTTCGGCGTTGGTAAACAAGCTGAAATAACATTCGAAATTATAACCGTGAACAGATGTCCCCCGCCTCTATAGGCGGCGGGGGACATCTAAGCCTTCAGCGACGGTGTAATCCGCCGCTGAAGCCCTAAGAGGCTTCGCCCCTAGTTCAATTGTTGAATGACGGGACGGCGCCCCTTATTGAACCGCGGCTTTTCAAGCCCCTGCTGAGATCCCCGGGGCTTGTGTACTTTTATTTAACAAAGACAGATGTTTACCCGCTCCGGCGTTTATAAAAATAAATCGGAGGAAAGTGAATGACAGAAATTAGAGAAAACAAGATGGGCGTAATGCCTATAGGGAAATTGCTGACAAGCATGGCGCTGCCGATAATAATATCTATGCTGGTGCAGGCTTTGTACAATATAGTGGACAGCATATTCGTATCGAGAATAAACGAGGCGGCTCTGACTGCGGTATCGCTGGCGTTTCCTATGCAGAATCTTATGATAGCGGTGGGCACGGGCTTAGGCGTAGGTATGAACGCGCTGTTGTCGCGCTCTCTGGGAGAGAAGGATTACAAGCGTGCAAATCAAGCCGCCGTCAACAACCTGTTTCTAATCGCGGTGGCCTCGGTGCTGTTTATAATAGTAGGGCTGACGTGCATGGAGCCTTTCATGCGGATGCAGATAAACGACGACGCAATCGTAAATTACGGCGTGCAGTATCTTTCCATATGCTGCATATTCAGCGTTGGCGTGCTGGCTCAGATAACGATGGAGCGTCTGCTCCAGTCTACGGGGCGAGCTGTCTTGTCCATGATATCGCAGCTTGTGGGCGCAGTCATAAATATAATACTTGATCCGATACTTATTTTTGGCTACTTCGGCCTTCCCGAGATGGGCGTCGCCGGCGCGGCGATAGCCACGATAGCAGGTCAGATAATAGCGGCGGGCGTGGGCGTGACGCTGAATGTAAAGTGCAATCACGAGATAAGCTTATCGCTAAAAGGCTTCCGCCCCAGCGGCAAGATAATAGGACGAATACTCGCGGTAGGCGTTCCGTCTATTATTCTGGCGTCCATAGGCTCCGTCATGGTGTTCATTATGAATAAAATCTTGGGAGCTTTCACGTCTACGGCTGCGGCGGTATTCGGAGTATATTTTAAATTGCAGTCTTTTGTATTTATGCCCGTTTTCGGATTGAACAATGCGATAGTACCTATAATAGCGTTCAACTACGGAGCCGGAAACCGCAGACGCATAATCCACACGGTAAAACTGGCGGCGTGCGTCGCGGTAGGCATAATGCTTATAGGAGTTCTGGTGCTTCAGCTGATGCCGGAGACCGTTCTGGCATGGTTTGACGCTTCGGCAGATATGATAGATATAGGCGTGGTTGCTCTGCGCACGATAAGCCTCTGTTTTGTTTTCGCAGGGTACAATATCGTTATAACGGCGTTGTTCCAAGCGATGGGGCGCGGCGTGTTCAGCATGTTTGTATCTATAGTCAGACAGATAGTAGTGCTGCTGCCCGTGGCGTATCTTTTCTCGCTTTCCGGCGTGCTGTCCAGAGTATGGCTGGCGTTTCCGATAGCGGAGACTGCGGCCACTCTGTTTACGTCTCTAATGCTGATAGTATTGAACAAAAAGATAATTTCTCACATTCCCGAAGGCACGGACGCAGGCGTGGTTCAGGAGCAGCAATAGCAATACAAAATAAACATATCTTGACAAATTTTGTTTGAGATTGCATAATAATAGTATTGCTAACAACATAAATATCGCAGGAGGATCGTATGATAGATATTCAGGAAGTAAGATCCGCTATGGAACGGATACAGCCGTTTATTTTCGAGACGCCTATGCTTAGAGTTCCCGCTTTGGACAAGATTTTAGGATGTCAAGTCTATATTAAACCTGAGAATATGCAGAGGACGGGCTCTTTTAAGATACGCGGCGCGCTCAACAAGATTCTCAGCTTAGACGGCGCGGCGCTCAAGCGCGGCGTGGTCGCGGCCTCCAGCGGAAATCACGGCAAGGGCGTGGCTTTCGCCTCTAAGCTGCTCGGGGCAAGCGCAACTATAGTCATGCCTGAATCGGGATCACGTATAAAGCGGGACGGGATACTTTCTCTGGGAGCGTCTGTCATGGCATGTTCGCTGACGCAAAGGCATGAGATTGCCGCGGCGTATGCCAAGGAGAACAACAAGACGCTGATCCCCCCGTCCGATGACTTCGATGTAATTGCGGGACAAGGCACCATAGGCCTGGAAATAGTCCGGCAGATGCCCGAGGTGGATGCGGTAGTGGCTCCCGTGGGCGGGGGCGGGCTGCTTGCGGGCGTGGCGCTTGCAGTGGCAGAGAGCAAGCCGGGTACGAGAATAGTAGGCGTGGAGCCTGCGGTCATAGCGAGATACGCCGCGAGCCGGTCTGCGGGCAGGCGTGTTACGCTGCCGCCGGCGCGTTCAGTCGCAGACGCTCTGCTCACTCTGAGCCCGGGAGAATGCACATTGCCCATCGTTCGCAGATATGTCTCTGAGTATTCCCGCGCGAGTGAGGATAAGATAGTCGAGGCGGTTTCTATCATACTCGAGGAAGGCAAGCTGCTGGCGGAGCCTTCGGCTGCGCTCGGCGTTGCGGCTGTTATAGAAGGCAACCTCAAATTCGAGCAGGATGAGAAAGTGTGCTTTATTATATCAGGCGGCAATGTAGAAGCGCAGCTTAATATGCAGAAAGCGCCCGAACGCAGAATTATTACGCTGTAAAAATAAAAAAACGCGCAAAACGTATGAGAACGTGTATGCGCGTTTTTTGTTTGCAGCATGCAGGAGGGAAAGATGTGGATTCGGTGCGTTATGTCTGCGCGGCAGCGGTTAAAATGAGTAGTCGCATTTTTGACACTGCCGCATGACGGCGTCCCCTTCCTCTTTGTGAAAAGCGCCTGACCAGCGGCATATGCTTTGCAGTACGGGAATGACGGAGAGTCCTTTTTCTGTTAAGCTGTATTCTACCTTGGGTGGAATTTCGTTGTACTGCTTCCTGAGTACGATACCGTCCGAGATAAGCTCTTTCAGCGCAGACGCTAAAACGGCGTCTGTTATATTTGTCATTTCTTTTTTTATTTCGCCGTAACGCAAAACCTCCATCTCGGCCAATACGCATATTATGCGGGATTTCCGTTTGCCGCCGAATACGTTAAGTCCGTATTCCAGCGGGCATCGTATGTCTTTTTCAAGTTTGTGTTGATACATTGTTATTGCCTCCGAGGATTATTTTATATTACGCGCTCGACATTATCAAGTCACTATTAAATTTATGAGTGACTAATAAATTTGCTTATATCTTGATGAGGCTCGATTACTTTTATATAATTACCTTGCAAAGAGCAAGAGCAAATACACATGGAGGTGTTTAACATGAAAGAGAACGTAGTAAAATTGCTGAAAGAACAGATGTGGTATTTGGGGACGTATTCTGACGAGCCGAATGCTATTCCGGTAGCGTTCAAGGACGTGACGGAGGACGGCAAGCTGGTGGTAGGAGACGTTTTCCTCAATGTGACTCTCAAAAACATTGAGGCTAACGGAAAGATCGCCGTGTCTGCCTGCGATCCGCAGACTATGGAGGGCTATCAGATTAAAGGCACGGCAGAACACATAACGGAAGGTGAAATCGTAGATACGTTCAAAAAGCTGGTCTCGGATATGTTCAACGGCGCGGTTACGGCGAAGGGCGCGCTTGTCATCACACCCGAGAAGGTTATCGTCACCACGCCCGGTGCGCACAACGGAGACGAGCTGTAAAGCAGTATGATGACAGCGTCTGCGTTAAACTCCCTGGCCGCATATGTTTTGATTAGTTCTTTTACCCCCGGCCCGGGCAACATAATGTCCCTCAACGCGATAACACGGCACGGCTGGCGCAAGGGTAAAAGCACAATATTAGGAGTCTGCGTTGGGTATTTCGCAGTGCAGGCGATATGCGTGATGTTTATATATGAGCTTAGCCAATATGCGGCCCCTATAATGGAAGCGTTGAAATATATTGGCGCGGCATATCTGATTTGGCTGGCAGTGCGCATAATACGCAGCAAGCCTGATTTCAGCGGCGGGGAGTCTGCGCCGACGTTTCTAAGCGGATTTTTGTTGCAATTTGTAAATGTTAAAATTTATTTTTACGGTATGACCGTTCTCAGCGGTTATATAATACCGTATTATGCCAAGCTGGGAGAAATGGCCGCGGCTCAATGTATTATTACGGGCGTAGGATGTGTCGCGAGCTTGGTATGGGGGATGTTCGGTTTGGGCATACGCAATGTATATTCAGGACATTACAAGCTCATAAACGGGATATTCGGTGCGGCGCTGGTGCTTTGCGCCGTGAACATGCTCATATAAAAATAAAAACTGCCTCTGGTGTATCAGGAAGCATCAGGGCAGTTTTCTTAATATATATCAGAACTCTTCTTTTATGCTGCGAAGGAACAGATTCTGCATAGTTTCTATAGGCTCCGAGCCGAGCTCGATGACGTTGTATATTGTCTCGGTTATCGGAAGCTCAACTCCGTATTTGTGCGCAAGAGTCATCATGGCGCGGGTGGTGGAAACGCCCTCCGCGAGTTTTTCCAGTCTTTCGCCTTTTATAAACATTTCGCCGAACATTCTGTTTCGAGAGAATGTAGAAAAGAGCGTCGCTTCGTAGTCTCCCAGATGTGCCAGACCGTAAGCGGATATAGGCTCTCCTCCCATAGCGGCGATCAGGCGGCTGACTTCTCTCGCGCCGCGCGCCATGAGAGCGCCCTTGAGTCCTGTGAGAGCGGCGCCGTCCAGCATCCCCGCGGCGATACCCATGACGTTTTTGGCTGCGGCTCCCACTTCGCTGCCTATTATGTCCGTGCCGTAATAAAAGCGGATAGACCCTCCCGAGAGAGTATGTACGAGCGACCGAGTGACCTCTGCGGATTCGGAGTCTATGACCATGCACCCGGGGCAGCCCTGCGAATAGGTCTGAACATGACCGGGACCGACCCATACCGCGGTTTTACATGGTGTGTAATCAGCTACGACCTGAGATAGTCTCAATCCGCTGTGCTCCTCCAACCCTTTCATGCACAGAACTATCAGCTTGTCGTCGATGTTATAGCGTGAAATCTGCTGCATAAGAGATCGGAGAGACTGCGCCGCGATGGAAATAAAAATTGTATCGCTGCTAAGAGCGAGACTGAGATCATCGGTAAAAGTAACTTTTTCGTTAAATTGAAGGTATTCCGTGCGTCTGCTGTCTCTGAGCTGCCGGAGATGCGGAGAGCCTGACCTGCCGTATACATAAACGCCGCTTATGCCCTCTCTTTCGCTGAGATACCAGCCTATGAAGCTGCCCCATCTGCCGCAGCCCAACACGCTCACCTGCATGGAAATAATCTCCTTAAATTTCTGAAATATAAAATACGGAAAACCGTATTTAAAAGTATACAACATTTCCGCTCCCAATGCAACGCTTGAAAAGGCGGTTTGACTTTGTGTCGATATTTAGATATACTATCCGCAAGGAGGATAAAATGGAGCTGAGTGTAGAGACATATAATGTGATATATTGCGGAGTATGCGTGCTGCTGGGTGCGGCATTCTGCTTCTTTGGATACAAGCTTTTGCGGCTGCTCATGGCTGCGGCCGGGTTTGTGGCAGGCTTTTCGTTAGGAATGATGTATATAGAGACAACGTCGGAAACGACGACGCTTCTCATATGTATACTTGTAGGCTTGGCAGGAGCTGCGCTGATGTATTTTGTATACAGCATCGGCGTTTTCGCGGCAGGCGCCGGCATGGGCGCGAGCATAGCTAAGATTGTACTTCCCATGCTTGCCATACCGCAGGGCGGCGGCTTTGCTATTGTATTGACGATAGTATTGGGGCTGTTGGGCGGAATACTTGCTCTGGTGATTAAGCGGACGATTATTATAATAAGCACGGCGTTTGTAGGCGCGGAGGTGACGGTCAACGGCGTAGTAATGATTGCGACGGGGAGCGCGGCGAGCTTGGATATAAGCAGCGCAGAGAAGATGCTGGACGGTTTGAAAAGTATCTCAATTACAGATAAAGACGTGTATTTTGTCGCGGCGATTGCTCTGGCTGTGGTGGGGATACTCGTGCAGTACTTTAAGACTGCGGCCAAAAAATAATATAGAATATGCAAAGCGTTTTTCCGAGCCTGCATATTTTTTGCAGCCGGTCTTTTCTGACTTAGAATTTACAAACAGCATAAAAAGCCCCCGCACATCAAAAGCGGGGGCAGAGCTTTATCAAAACTTAATATACGGCCAGGACGCGGTGTTCCGACTTGAATTCGCCGTTTTTTATTGTAACTATGGCATATGTGGGCAGCTGGGAAGCGAGCGAACCCGGGTTGAGGAGAAAAATTCCTTCTTCATAACGCCCGACCGGCCTGTGCGTATGGCCGAAAAACACTGCGTCCGCGCCTATGTCCAGAGCGGTGTACACCAGCTTGTCCAGAGATTGCTTGACGTCGTGGACATGACCGTGGAGTACAAGTATGCGCAAACCGTTCACGGTCTGTACGATCTGCCAAGGCGCGCGGTTGAGGTCGCAGTTCCCGCGGACTCTGATTATGCGCTCCGAAGGTATGGGCAAATCGAAAGAGTCTAAATCGGCTATTCCGTCACCCATGTGGAATATGTAATCTGCGTCGGGGTTGAGCTCGATGGCGGCCTGCAAATTTTCCAGAGAGCGGTGCGTGTCTGATACTGTGAGAATTTTAGTCATTGTCATGCCCTGCTTCTATCATCTGCTGCATAGCGGCGAGAGCACGTGCGCGATGACTTATTTTATTCTTGATCTCTGCGGGGAGTTCGCCGAAAGTCACGCCGTATTCCGGCAGGAAGAATAGAGGATCATATCCGAAACCGCCTTCTCCGCGCTCCTCGTCCAGGAGAATTCCGCTGCATTCGCCTTCGCAGCTGTACAGCACGTCGCCGCCTTTGGCCAGTACGAGCGCGCAGGCATAATGACATGTGCGCTGTTCAGGTGCGAAGCGTCGTGTCTCTTCTACGATTTTCCTGTTGTTGGCTTCGTCCGTGCCTTCTTCGGAATAACGTGCGGAATAAACGCCGGGCGCGCCTCCCAGGCAGTCTACGCATATTCCGGAATCGTCCGCAAGAACGGGGCAATCTGTTAACAGACTTATCTCCGTTGCCTTTTTGGCTGCGTTAGCGAGGAAGGTGTCGCCGTCTTCGACGACGTCCGCGTCGATACCCGCGTCGCGAAGAGAGAGTATATCGTCAAAAAGCCCGGAGAATATAGCTTTTATTTCTTTTACTTTACCTGCGTTTTTAGTTGCAATTACAAGCTTGGACATAACATAACCCTTTCCCTGTTTTACTCGAAACTATTTTATCACATACCGTGGTTCGCCGCAATACGCGGCGTTGCAACTTTGAGCGCAGTACGTTATAATGCTTATTAAAAGGGGAAGCGAGGATAAAGATGACATTAGACGGGATTACGCTGGCGGCGGCGGTCAGAGAGCTGCAATTCGTCGAAGGCGCAAAAATAGAAAAAATACAAATGCCTGCGGCGGACGAGATATTGCTCCAACTGCATACGCAGGAGGGTAAAAAGAGGCTGATGCTCAGCTCGAACGCATCGTCATGCAGAGTATGCCTGACGTCTGCCGTAAAAAAGAATCCGCCTCAGGCCCCGAGCTTCTGTATGCTGCTGCGAAAACACCTGACCGGCGGACGCATAACGGGCATACGCACGGCAGGCCTGGAGAGAATAGTTCGAGTGGAGATAGAAGCGGCGGACGAAATGGGCGAGAAGCGGGATTTCGCTCTTGTGGCGGAGATAATGGGCAAGCACAGCAACATAATCGCACTGTCCGGAGAGACGATAATAGGTTCTGCGCGGCGCGTCACGTTCGATACGAGCAGCGTGCGCCAGGTTTTGCCGGGGATGAGATACGAGCAGCCTCCGCTGAAGCCGGATATTCGCGAGGCGCAGGAGAGCGAGCTCGCCGGAGCGGCTCTGCCCATGGCGCTGGTGGAGAAATTTGCAGGCGTATCTCCCGCTATGGCTCGGGAAATAACATACAGGTATTTCGGAACGGAAGACAACGTGATATTAGGAAAGGCGGCGGCGGAGTTCGCACAGTTCGCTGCGGATTTTGTCAGGAAGCTGCTGAGCGAGCCGGAGCCTGTCACATATACTAACGCAGACGGCCTGCCCGTGTTTTTCGCGCCTATACCTTTCGAGACGCGCGATTCCGCCTCTGCCTCCGGCGCGGCGAGCGTGAATCGAATGATAGACGATTTTTACACCTCGAGGGAGCAGTTTTCCGCTCTGTCTCAGCAGAAGGCTCATCTTCAGAAGGCGGTGCGCAAGCATCTGACTCGGGCGAGGAAAAAACACGCTATGCTCGCGGAGACTATAGCCTCGGAAGATAGAATAGAAAAATACAGAGTGCGCGGCGAGCTGCTCACGGCTAATATGTACAGAATAAAACGCGGAGAGAGCAGCGTGGAGGTGGACAACTACTACACAGGCGAAAAAGAGCGCATACCTATGGACGTGAAGATAAGTCCGGCGGCGAATGCGCAGAAGTATTTTAAAAAGTATGCCAAGCAAAAGACGGCGATAGCCCTGGCGAAAAAAGGGATAGCAGCGGCGGAGGACGAGGTGAAGTATCTGGAGGATACGCAGTTTGCCATAGACGACGCGGCGAATACTGAGGAAGCGGCCGAAATAAAAGCAGAGCTGAGAGCGGGCGGATACCTGCCCGAGGTCGGAAAGAAGCAGAAGAAAAAAGAGGAGCGCAGATCCTCTCCGAAGGAATTTGTCTCAAGCGACGGATTTCGCATATTTGCAGGCAGGACGGGAGTGCAGAACGATATGCTGACTATGCGCATGGCGGATAAGACGGATATATGGATGCACGCGCGCAATATGCCGGGCGCGCACGTGGTCATATTCCTGGACGGGCGGGAGCTGACGGAGACGGCGCTCGGAGAGGCCGCGAATATAGCCGCGGTGTATTCCAAAGGAAAAGCGTCGCCGAAGGTCGAGATAGATTACTGCCCCGCCGGCAACGTGTGGAAGGCAAGAGGAGCGAAACCGGGCAGGGTATACTACGAAGGGCACAGAACGTATGTGGTCGAGCCTGACGCGGCCCTCGCGGCTAATCTTGCCAAGGAGACGGAACATGAGGACGCTTGAAGAAATACTGGACGAATACGCCAAAAAACAGGCAAAAGCAAGAGCCAAAGCCGAGCAGGAGGAACGCGCTTTTTTTGAAGACAATGCAGAGGTGCTGAGCAAGAAAAACGAAATGCGTCATGCCGCGCTGGCATACATGAAAGACTGCCTGACCGAGGGCGTGCAGCCGGACAGAGAGCGCGCCGAGAGTGTGGTGGACAGTATAAAAAAAGGAGTGCCCGTGTTTTCTCCGAAATATGAATGTTCCGCCTGCGGAGATACCGGATTTATAAAGACAGACAGGGGAGCGGTGTTTTGCGATTGCCTTCTGGAGCGC
This sequence comes from uncultured Eubacteriales bacterium, assembly GCA_900545085.1. GTDB lineage: Bacteria > Bacillota > Clostridia > Christensenellales > Christensenellaceae > Scybalosoma > Scybalosoma faecavium. The sequence goes on along the minus strand of UQXU01000001.1, from coordinate 36,832 downwards.
ATGTATTGCGAGATTTACGGCGGTCAGAATGTAGAAGAGCTGGCGGGCGAGTTTTCTAAATTTGACAGAGGCATTTTTAAAGACAGAAAACAGCTCGAGGATGCGGAATACGTCAGAGATCTCCTGCTGGAATACATAGAAGAATTTCCGAATAATGCCACGCGGACAGTGCTGTTTATGGGCGAGGCAGGTCTGGGAAAGACGTTTCTCATGAGCGCGTTGGCAAAAGAGCTGTACAAAAAGACGCGCCGCGTGCTGTTCATAGATTCTTTTTCGCTGTTTTCGGCATTTCATAAAAACAGACTGGGCACTCTGAACGCGCTGGACCCTATTTTCGATGCGGATGTGCTCATGATAGACGATTTGGGAACGGAGCCGTTCACTCAGAACGTGACGCGCGAGTATTTTTTCAGACTTATAGAATACCGCACATTGCACCGTATGCACACGTTTGCGACTACAAATTTAGGATATGCGGCGCTCAAGGAGAGATACACCGAAAAGAGCGTATCCCGAATGCTCTCGACCGACCGCGCCGCGGTATTGGATTTCCATGGCAGAGATCTGAGGCTGGACAAAAAAGGCTGATAAGCTGATAAAAAAGTAATTTAGATGTACATTATAGCAAAATATGTAAAATTAAGCTCGGAATGTGTTATAATATATAAAGCATTCTGAGGACATAAATCTAAAAGGGAGAACAGCTATGAGGAGATTTTCGGCTTTTTTATTGGCGCTGCTGATGTGCTTCGCGGCGGTCGGCTGTTCGGGCGGCGGAGCTGCGGAGCTGACGGCGACGGCTGTGGATGTGGGCGACGGAGACGCGCATATTATAACTGTGCCGGACGGAGGCGCTGTGGTTATAGACACGGGACTTTCCGGCGCGTATTCTGCTTTGAAAGAGACGCTGCAGAATAAAGGCATATCTAAGATAGACGCGCTGGTGATAACGCATCCGCACAAAGACCACATAGGAGGCGCGGCGCAGCTTGTGCGTGATTTTGAAATAGGGACGTGCTGGCAGATAGCGGCGGGTCAGGAGGAAAACAACCTAGTAAAAGAGCTGAATGCGGATTTGGATGGGAAAGGAATCGAGCGCAGGACGGCGCAGAGAGGCGAAAGCTTTGAAGTAGGCGGCGTCAAGTTCGAATTTCTCGCGCCGGATGTCTCGGACAGCGACAGCGACCTTAACAATATGAGCGCGGTGCTGAAATTTGAATACGGCGGCAAGAGCTTCCTGTATATGGGAGACGCCAAAAAAGACGCCGAGGAGCTTCTCATGAGCAGATACTCAGACCTCAAATGCGACGTGCTCAAGGTGGGGCATCACGGAGAGAAAAACGCTACGGGCAAGGATTTCGCAGCGGCGGCGTCGCCTCAAATTGCGGTGATATGCGCGGACGCGGCTTTGGACGATGAGGAAGCGCACTCGAAGACGCTCTCTCGGCTGAAAAACGTCGGCGCGAACATCTATCGGACAGATACTGACGGAAATATAGAAATAACCGTGCGCGGCGGAGAGCTTGAGGTAAAGACGGGCTGAGAAAAATACGATAAGTCAGATAATAATATAAAAAGATAAGCAGCTTTAGACGGGAGAAGTATGAGAAATTGCTCCCGGCTGAAATTTGGAGGCATAATTGGATACGAGAGACAGAGTAGCAGTGGGAATGAGCGGAGGAGTGGACTCCGCGGTGACGGCTTTGCTTTTGAAGGAGCAGGGCAGGGAGGTCGTCGGCGTATTTATGAAAAACTGGGATGAAACGGATGACGACGGGGCGTGTTCGGCGGCGGAGGATTATAACGACGTGCGCCGCGTCTGCGATCAGATAGACATTCCGTATTATTCTGTCAACTTTCAAGATGAATATTGGCAGAGAGTGTTTAAATATTTTCTCTCCGAATACGAGGCGGGGAGAACGCCGAATCCCGACGTGCTTTGCAACAAGGAGATAAAGTTCGACGCATTTTTGAACTTTTGCATGGATATGGGCGCGGCCTCTCTCGCGACGGGGCATTACGCTCAGATAGACAGGCGGGAGGACGGAGCGCATCTGCTCAAGGGTGCAGACCCGGGGAAGGACCAGTCTTATTTCCTGTGTATGCTCAACAAGGCTCAGATTGAGCGGGCGGAATTCCCCGTCGGAGGAATGCTGAAGAGCGAGGTGAGGGACATCGCGAGAAAGCACGGGCTGAAGGTGGCGGAGAAGAAGGATTCCACGGGAATATGTTTTATAGGCGAGAGAAAGTTCCGTGATTTTCTGCGCAGATATATGCCGGCGCGTCCGGGCGTTATACGCACGCTCTCGGGAGAAAAAGTCGGAACGCACATAGGGCTGATGTACTACACTCTCGGCCAGCGCCGCGGTCTGGATATAGGCGGATGCGGCACGGGCGAAAGATGGTTCGTGGCGAAGAAGGATTTGGAGACAAACACTCTGTATGTCGTGCAGGGAGATGCTCCGGAGCTGTATTCGACAGAGCTGCTGACAGGCAAATTCAATTTTATTTCTACAGAATACACAGGGGAATTCGACTGCTGCGCAAAAGTCAGATATCGCCAGCCGGATCAGCGCGCGCGTGCTTTCGTGGAGGACGGCAGGATAAGGCTGAAATTCGAGAAGCCGCAGCGAGCGGTGACTCCCGGTCAGTATGCGGTTTTGTATATTGGAGACGAGTGCATAGGCGGCGGAGTGATAGACGAGGTTATCGGCGCGGTTTAAGACCGGAGGCGCCGTATGTCAAGCGGTGCATTCGACGAAAGGGCGCGGTCCCGTCGTTTTGACGCCGTGAGTATAAATTTTATATGTTGCCCGCGTGTTTCAGCAGGCAGAAGGAGATTGCATGAAAATCAAAATACCAAAATACGTTCCGAAAACTCAGGAAGAAGCGGATTTCATAGAGGCGTTTGACCCTACGGTATACGCTTTGTCCAACCCTGCTGTTGCAGTGGACATGGTGCTTTTCAGCTATGACAAAAAGCTTAAAAAGCTGAAAACGCTGCTCATACAGCGCGGCGGCTTCCCGTATCGCGGAGATTGGGCGTACCCGGGCGGCTTCATCGAGAAGGGAGAATCTCTGGACGAGGCTGTTCAGAGAGAGCTTAAAGAAGAAACGGGCGTAGAGGGCGTATACGCCGAGATATTCACCGTAATGGGCGAGCCGGACAGAGACCCGCGCCAGCGCAATCTCTCGCCGGAGTTTCTCGCTTTTATGGATCACGAAAAACTCGTCCCCAAGGCGGGCGACGATGCGGCCAGGGCGCAGTGGTTCGACGTAGAGCATTTCGACATTCATGAGAATTACTATGAGGTAGGCGGCGCAACGGTAGTGGTTAAAGACATATCTCTGCTGCTTAAATGCGGAGACGTTGAGCTGCATCCCAAGGTTAAGCGCACGATGGTTTATGGAGAGCATATATCTGTAGAGGATGAGATAATGGATACTGGAGGCTTCGGCTTTGACCATGCGACCATAGCTATTTACGGATTTATGGCTCTGCGCGACAAGCTGAACAGCACGGATATTGCATATAACATATTCAGCGGCGAATTTGAGCTTCAGGAGCTGCTGGGGCTGTATTATGCGGCAGGAGTAGAAGGCAAAAAGCCGAGACTGCTCGCGAACGGAAAATATACGTTCAAGCCGCAGGTAAAATGAATTAATTAAATTGAGCGGAGGCAGCGCTTGCAGGCGTTGTCTTTGCTCCTGATTAGATCCTGATTAGAAAAGGTAAGAGAACTATGACTGACAACAAAAAATACGCGGCGCTCGTCATGGCGGCGGGCGAAGGAACGCGCATGAAATCAAGCATACCCAAGGTGCTGCATAAAATCGCGGGCAAGACGATGCTGGAATGGGCGGCGCAGGCTGTCTCGGGAGGAGACTTCGGGATGCCTGTTATAATTGTAAGTCCGAAAAACAGGGCGGCGATAGAAGAAGCGGCGGGGAGCGGGTTTGTTTTTGCGGTGCAGGAGAGGCAGCTCGGGACGGGAGATGCGGTAAAATCCGCCGCCGAGGCTGTGCGCGGCAGTAAATATACCGTTATAATCGCCGGAGATATGCCGCTCGTGAGACGGGAAACGATGCAGGCGCTCTGCGACAACTGTTCGCTTTTGGGATACGATATGATGCTGCTCACCGGGATTGCAGAAAATCCGACAGGCTACGGCAGGATAGTGCGCCAGGGCGGCGGCGTGACCGGGATCGTCGAAGAAAACGACGCGACGGACGAGCAGAAGAAGATAAAAGAAATCAATTTATCATGCTACTGCATCCGAACAGACGCTTTGTTAAAACACATAGGCGATTTGAAAAACGACAACAAAAAAGGCGAATACTATCTTACAGACCTCGTTCAGGTGTTTGCCGATGCGGGGTTGAGAGTGGCGGCGAAATCCGTTGAGGATATGAGCGAGCTTTCCGGAGTAAATACAAAGACGCAGCTTGCGGAAGCGGCGGAGATTATCCGCGCGAGAATAAACCGCGCTCATACCGAAGCGGGCGTAATGATGATAGACCCCAAGGCGGTATATATAGAGGCCGATGTGAAAATAGGCGAGGATACGGTAATATATCCCGGCGTAGTTATAGAAGGCGCGAGCGAGATAGGCGCAGGCGTTACGCTTTATCCCGGGAGCAGAATAAAAGACTCCAAAATCGCAGACGGAGCGACTGTCCAAAACAGCGTCATACTGGAGAGCGCTGTCGGTGAAAACAGTCAGATAGGGCCGTATGCTTATCTGCGCCCCGGCTCCAACATAGGCAGCGAATGCCGTATCGGAGATTTTGTAGAGGTGAAGAACTCGAATTTGGGAGACGGAACCAAGGTGTCGCATCTGACCTACGTAGGAGACGGAGATGTGGGCGCGGACTGCAATATAGGCTGCGGAGTTGTGTTTGTAAATTATGACGGACAGAATAAAAATCGCATAACCGTAGGGGACGGCTGTTTCATAGGATGCAATACGAACCTCATCTCTCCCGTGGAGGTGGGGCACGGAGCGTATATCGCCGCCGGAGCGACTGTCACGCAGGACGTACCGGACAATGCGCTTTGCATAGCTCGGGCGCGCGAGGTGATAAAAGCGGGCAGAGCGAAGGGTATGTACAAGAGAAGCAAGTAAGAAACGGATACCGGGGGGGCGGAGCGCCGCTCCCCCGGCTCCGAAATCAGGAGAATAAATGTATATAATAGCAGGGCTGGGGAACCCAGGTCTAAAATATAAAAATACAAGACATAACGCGGGATATATCGCCGCGGATTTTTTGCTGTCCGAGATGGGCGGCTCGCTCAAGCGCAAGTTTGAAGGGAAGATAGCGGAATGCAGGTTTAACGGAGAGAAGGTTTGCATTCTCAAGCCGACGACGTATATGAATCTCTCGGGAAACTCAGTGCGTCAGGCTATGAATTTTTACGGCATTCCGCCGGAGAATCTGATAGTCATATACGACGATATAGACCTCCCCGCGGGGAAGCTTCGCGTCCGCAAGGGCGGCAGCGCGGGCACGCACAACGGCATGAAATCCTTGATAGCGAACGTGGGTTCGGATTTTGTTCGCGTGCGCATAGGAATAGGCAGGCCGCCGGCCGGAGGAGATTTGATACGCTACGTAATAGGAAAGCTCGGCCGAGCGCAAATGGCGGAGCTTACGAGCAGCGCGCAGACGGCGGCGAGAGCGGCTATGAAAATAGTGAGCGAGGGAGTCGCGGCGGCGCAGCAGGAGTTTAACTGATTAATTAAAATAAACTGTAGATTAATATAAACGGCATATTTTGCAGTGTGCCGTATATTTGTATTTCTCGGGGGAAGAAATAAGGAAAATGCGAGCTGTATTTGAGTATTTGGAAAAAACACAGGCGATGGAGGAGCTGCGCGGAGCGATAGAGCAGAAACGCCGCGTGCGCGCTCTTTGCGTACCTTCCGGCGCGATGGAGAATTTGCTTGCCGTCCTGGGCGGCGTGACGGCGGTCTATCCGTCGCAGGCGGAAGCGAGAGCCGCGCATGAGGCATGTCCCACGGCGAACAAGGTGTTTGTAGGCGATGCGGAAGTAGCGTTTACAAGATACGACGCGGCGAGCATGGACGGTGCGCAGGCGAGGATAGAAGCGCTCAGCCGTATCAACGAGAAGAGCGTGGTGTTTTGCAGTGCAGATGCTTTTACGTACAAAATGCAGCCGCGCACTGCGAATGAAAAACTCGTTTTTAAACAGGGAGACGTCATTCCTCCCGCGGAGCTGGTGGAGAAGCTGACGGAGCTGGGGTTTTCCCGTGTGATACAAATAGAAACCAAAGGCGAATTTACCGCGAAGGGCGAGATTGTCGAAGTGTTCTCGGCGGGGATGAAGTCTCCCGTGCGCATACGTTATTTTGACGACGAAATAGAGAGTGTGCGCCCGTTCGACGCGGCGACTCAGAGATACAGCGGCGGAGAATGCAGAGCGGAGCTGCTGCCTGCGCGCGAGCTTCTGCTTCTGGAAAACAGAGAGAAAATTTGCGCTTATCTGAGGGAACGCGGAGAAAATGAGGCCGCGGACAAACTCGAACGAACGGGAGAGCTGCCGGGGATAGAGGGCTTCGGAGGCCTTTTGGAGAATTATGAGACGCTGGCGGATTATCAGAGCGGCGCGGTCTTTCTGGTAGGCGCGGTGTTTGCGCGGTTTGACAAAAACAGGAGCGAGACGAATGAATTCATAGCTCAGCAGACTGCCAACGCCTTGGCTTTTGGCTGTGAGGCTGAATGCTGGGAGGATATAAGAAAGCTGACGGAGGGCAGAGCCGTCGTAGATGCAGGTGAAAATATTGAAAAACTGCCGGAAATAGACTTTAAAATATATCAGGCTGCGGGTGCGTTCGATTATGACAGTCTGGCAAATCAGATAAAGCAGCGGACGGAGGCGGGCAGAGAGGTGTATCTCTACGCCGGCTCCCGAGCGAAGGAACTTTCCGCCGCTCTGGCGGACAAAGGAGTGAGCGCGCCTGTAGCTCAGGATAAAATAGTAAACGGCGGATGTGTAGTCCTGAAAAGCGAGCTGCGAGCGGGGTTTGAGCTCGAGGGTCGTCTGTTTTTGTCCGAGAAGGATATTTTCGGTATGCGCCGCCCGAAGAAAACGCAAAAGGCTCAAAAGAAAAAGACAGACCTTCTCGACGAGCTGCGAGCGGGGGATATAGTTACGCATGAGGCTCACGGCAAAGGCAGATTCCTCGGGCTTAAAACAATGCAGGTGGATGGCGTGAGCGCGGAATATCTTGAGCTGCAATACGCTGACGGAGATATGCTGTACATCAAAACGGATCAGATGGACAGGGTAGATAAGTATATCGGGCCGGAAGGAGACGCGGCGCAGCTCTCAAAGCTGGGAACGGCAAAATGGGAGAATGCGAAGCGAAAGGCGCGCGCGTCGGTGAAGCAGATGAGCGAGGATCTTGTAGCGCTTTATGCAGAGAGGGCGAATGCGAAGGGCTTTGCCTGCGGACCGGACAGCGTATGGCAGCGCGAGTTTGAGGACAGCTTTGAATATGAGCCTACGCCCGGCCAGGCGGAATGTATAGAGCAGATAAAGCGGGATATGGAGTCGGATAAAGTTATGGACAGACTTCTGCTCGCGGATGTGGGATACGGCAAGACGGAGGTTGCCATGAGAGCCTGCTTCAAAGCGGTGGACAACTCGCGTCAGGTCGCCGTGCTTGTGCCTACGACGCTGCTCTGCCGTCAGCATTTTCAGACTTTTACGGAGAGATTTTCCGGCTATCCTATAACTATAGAGATGCTGTCGCGCTATTCCCGAAACAGAAGTGAAATACTCAAGAGACTGAAAAACGGGGAGATAGATATAATAATCGGCACGCATGGCCTGCTCTCCAAGGACGTGAAATTTGCGCGGCTGGGTCTGCTCGTGGTCGATGAGGAGCAGAGATTCGGCGTCTCGCACAAGGAGCGCATAAAAGACATGAAGCGCAGCATTGACGTTCTCACGCTCACGGCTACGCCTATCCCGAGAACTATGGAGATGGCGCTGACGAATATCCGAGATATGAGCACGATAGACACGCCGCCGGAGACGAGAAAAGAGGTCGCGGCGTATGTCATGAAGTTCTCGTGGGAGCTGGTATGCGACGCTGTCGAGCGGGAGCGCGCCCGCGGGGGTCAGGTGTATTTTGTCGTAAGACTTATAGAACAGATGGACGAAATAATGCTCAATCTCAAGCACAGACTGTCGGGGGTGCGCGTTACGTTTGCGCACGGCAGGCAGAGCAAGGCGGAGATGGAGAGCACGATGGATAAATTCGCCAAAGGAGAGTATGATGTGCTCGTCGCGACGACGATAATAGAATCGGGGATAGATATACCTGCGGTGAATACGCTCATAGTTTATCAGGCGGATTGCTTCGGCCTGGCTCAGCTGTATCAGCTAAAAGGGAGAGTCGGACGTTCAAGCGCCAAGGCATATGCGTATTTCACGCATCTGGGAGAGCAATTGAATGACGATGCGGCAAAGCGCCTGAGCGCGCTGCGTGAGTTTACACGTTTGGGCAGCGGTATGCGCGTCGCCATGCGAGACTTGCAAATACGCGGAGCGGGGAACATCCTCGGAGCTGAACAATCGGGGCATATGGCGCAGATAGGGTATTCTCTGTACATACGAATGCTGCGCGACGCAGCCCGAGAGATTACGACGGGACAATCTGTAAAAACGGAAGCGACGGTAGACCTGGGCGTGGAAGCTCTGCTGCCCGAGAGCTACATCCCCGAGCAATCTCTGAGATTGGAGATATACAGAAAAGCGGCGGATATTCACACGGCGAGAGAGGCGAGAGAGCTTCTGGAGGAGATGTCCGAGAGATTCGGCACGCCGCCCGGGGAAGCGAGAAATCTGGTTACTACCTCCGTCCTAAAGGAATACGCGAGCAAGGCTCATGTGTCGTCGGTATTGCGCAAGGGAAATGTGATAGAGCTGAAATATGCCGCAGAGGCAGAGGTGAATTTGAACCGATTGAAGCAGCTCATCGCAGGGGACAAAGGCACGGCGGTCAGAAGGTCAGATCCTCCCGCTGTGCTGATGGACGTTCGCGGAAAGCTGGCGCACAGGATATCATCCGTTTTGACGTATATGGCGGAGTGCGCGAAGATAAATTGACAGGCGTTCGCGTGCGCTTACTTGAAATTCGCGCCCAAATGGTATATATTAGTATGAAGTAAATACAGGCGAGTGTTTAGCGAAATTGATTATTAAAAAAGGAGACATAATGACTAACTACGAATCTTTTACAAAATTATCCGAAAACTTTTCCGAAGGCGTCTTTCTCGTCACCAAGGCAGACGGCAAGACAAACGTAATGCTGGTCGGATGGCCCATGATGGGGCGTCTTTTCCGCAAAGACGTCATAATGATTCCCATCCGCAAATCGCGCTACTCTCACGATTTCCTCGAGAAAAACGGCGATTTTACACTCTGCGTCCCCAAGGTGCATACCATGCTGGAGGAGCGCAACGTCTGCGGAACGAAGTCCGGCCGCGACATGGATAAGATCGAGGAGCTGGGTTTCACTATGGCAGACAGCGACGAGATAGACGTGCCGTATATCAAGGAATGCGAGATGTGCTACGAGTGCAGCACTGTAATGGTGACTGAGATGGAGGGCAGCGAATTTGACGCCGAAGTAAAAGACAAGTTCTACGCTGACGGCGACTATCACACAATGTACTTCGCAGAAATCAAAAAGATACATATTAACGGATAAATACAGCAAAACCGCCGGAGATAAACCGGCGGTCGTTTTATTTTAGAATTGTTCATCGAGATTTATGTCGGTCAATGCGGAGGGGAGATTCTGAGAGATAAAGTGTATGAATTGCTTAGCGGCTATGGACAGAGTGTTCCAATCTGCCCATGCGAGGGCGACCGTGCGCTCGAGCAGCTCGTTTATGGGTCTGATAGATATTCCCTCTCCGCAGCTCGAGAGAAGCAGACGATACATGACGGACACTCCCAGACCCTGACGTACCATCGCGAGTATAGTATAATCGTCAGTGACTTTGTATTGTATGTTCGGAGACAGACCGCGCTCTTCGAACGCGCTGAGCGGCACGCTGTGTTCTCCTTCGTCCAGCAGTATGAACGGCTCGTCCGCCAGCTGAGCCAGAGAGACGACCTCCTGCTTGGCCAAAGGATGAGACGCGGGCAGGACTGCCATCATTTCGTCGTGGTAAAATTTCTGAACTATCAGACCGTCCGCCCTCTGCATATTTACAAAACCGAAATCTACGCTTCCGTCTTTTATCCATTTGCTTATGCTGGTGTACTCGCCTTGTTTGAGTATAAAATGAATGTTCGGATACTGAGTTTTGAACTGCTGTATCAGATTGGGCAGCAGGTTTTGACTTACGCTGCTGAAGGTGCCTATTCTTATCGTGGAGTTTTCCAGCCCAAGCATCTCGCGGCGCTTTTTTGCCAGAGCTTTTTCAGAGCTGTATATCGCTCGTATATATGGCATATAGCTCTCTCCGTCTGAGGTCAGGCTCACGCCGTCCTTCCCGCGGTTTATCAGCACAGAGCCCAGCTCACGTTCGATAGATTTTACTGTTTGGCTGACAGCGCTTTGAGAATAGCCTGCTATCTCCGCTGCCTTGGTGAAGCTGCCCGTGTCGATAACTTTGCAGAATATCCCGTATCTCGATAACATTTGCGCACCTCATTAGTAGCATTTATGGTTATATTATATTTATTATCTTTACTTATGTCAATGTGTGTTATATAATAATTTTTATTGACTGAATTTAGGAGAAATGATATTGATATGAGCAAGGAGATTGTCAAAAGAAAAGCAAGTCCGAGCGAATTTCGGGAGGGAATAAAAGACGGCATACCTATCTCTCTGGGGTATTTTGCCGTTGCATTTACACTGGGAATTGCGGCGCAGAGCGCAGGCCTGACCGCGATTCAGGCGACTATCTGCAGCCTGACGAACAATGCCTCGGCAGGTCAGTACGCAGGCATAACGGTTATCGCGGCGGACGCGGCGTATATAGAAATTGCACTCGTGACTTTTATCGCGAACGCGAGGTATCTGCTGATGAGCTGCGCGATGAGTCAGAAGATGCACCCGGGGGCGTCGCTCGGGAGCAGGCTTCTCGTAGGATTTGCGATTACGGACGAGCTTTTCGGCATAGCCGTAGCGCGCAAAGGCTATCTCAACCCGACGTATTATTACGGCGCGATGACTGCGGCGATGCCGGGATGGGCGCTGGGCACGTTTTTGGGTGTGGTCGCCGGGAATATACTCCCTCTGCGAGTTACGAGTGCGCTGAGCGTTGCGCTTTTCGGCATGTTTTTGGCGGTTATAATTCCGCCTGCGCGGAAAAGCAAAGTCGTCGCCGGGCTCGTGGCGGTCAGCTTTGCGGCGAGCTTTGCAGCGGAGCATATTTTGAGCGGAATATCCTCGGGCACGCGGACGATAATACTTACCGTCGTTATTTCGGGCATAGCCGCGCTGATTTTTCCTCATGAGGAGGCGGAAGATGACGCATAATGTATATATATATCTGCTGATAATGGCGGCGGTGACATTTCTGATACGAGTTCTGCCTCTGACGCTGATACGCAAGCAGATTAAAAACAAATTTATACGATCTTTTCTGTACTATGTGCCGTATGTCACCTTGGCGGTGATGACATTCCCCGCTATAATTGAGGCGACGCAGAGTCAGATAGCCGGAATACTCGCTTTGATAGCGGGCGTAGTCGCGGCGTGGTTTGGAGCGAGCTTGTTTAAGGTGTCGGTGGCGTGCTGCGCTGTGGTGTTCATCGCGGAGCTGCTGCTCTGTTGAATAAAACAGCCGTATGAGATAATTTTTCTCATACGGCTGTTATTTTTTGTTATGCTGAGAGCTTTATGCTGACTACAGAGATGTTCCCGCGCTTGTTCCTGCGGTATTTTTCGCTCAAAATGCGCACGAGATATATTCCGCGTCCGCTGGGGCAGCATGGACCGGAGCATTCTTCAGGGAAAACGGCGTTGCGGCCGTTGTCGATAACTGCATAGTCGAGCATTTCGCCCCGTATGCGGTATAATAGCGTTATTACGCCGTCTGTATATTGCAAACTGTTGCTCAACAGCTCGGTTATGGTCAGGCGAATGTAGTATTCGCGTTCTTCGCTCAGGGCTGATACATTTCGGACGTCGTCCAGAATGCAGAAAACAGTATGATGTATATCTTCTATTGTCTGTATAGTCAGCGTCTTTGCCAATTACATGCGCTCCCTTTTATTAAAGTTCTCACGCTACTATTTAAACACGTATTTAACGAGTTAAACATAATAAGAGACACGCATGCAAAAAAGTTCTTGGAAATTATTCTCTGACGTTGACAGGCACGATAAAGTGCAGCCAGTTTCCGTCGCCGACAGGGCGCAGGAGGCAGGGGCTGTTTTTGGAGACGGTCTCGATGAAAAGCTCTTCGTCCGGGATGGCGCGGATTGCGTCGTGAACATAGCGGGAGTTGAACGCTATGCGCATAGGCTCGCCCTCGAGAGCGGCGGGGATGCTGTCGTCTATGCTGCCGTATGTTGATTTGGAGGATAGATTCACCTCGCCGTCCAGAATGTTTATCATTACCAAGTTGAGATTGTCTTTGCTGGCGATTACGCTGACCATTTCGATAGATTTTTCGAGTTCTTTGCGGCTGACGCGGACGCGGGTGGTGTAGTTGGCGGGCATGAGCGCGCGGTAATCTAGGAAGGTCCCGTCCAGCAGGCGGGTGTAGACTACCGTATCGCCTATGTCAAATTCCAGCATATTGCCGGAACGCCGCAGAGTGACGCTCTTTTCAGGATCGTCCAGCAGGCGGGATATGTCCTTTAGCGTGCGGCTGGGGATTATTTCGTATATGTCGCTGCTCGCTTCCATCATTATGCTGCGTTTTGCAATTCTTACGCCGTCAATGCCTATCATTGAGAGTCTGTCGCCTTCGCCTTGCAGGAGCAGACCTGTATATACGGGCTTGTCCTCGTCCTGACTCGCGGCGAATGAAGTGCCGTCTATCAGGGTGCGGAGCTGCGTTTGATCTTCTATCAGTATAGTTTCCGCGCCGTCCGAGTTGAAATCGGGGGACGGGAAACCTTCCGGGTCAGGCCCTTGCAGACTTAGGCGGGCTTTTCCGCTGGAGACGACGGTGGTGAAGCTGCTTTCTTCTGTGTCAAATGTTGTTGTATCTGCGAAGAGCTTGTTTACTACATCCGAGAGTACGCGCGCGGGCAGAGCGGCCTCTCCCGGGGAGGATACGTCTGCGTTTACGGAGCAGCGCGTCGCTGTGACGCTGTTATATGTGCGGAAGATAACCTCGTCCTCGTCTGCTTTTATGTGGATGCACTCCAAAATGGATTGCTCAACGCCTTTGTTGAAGGCCGTCCTTGCGACTATGCCGATAGCCCGCTTCAATGATGCTGTGTCTATGCTGAATCTCATTTTTCGTTTCCTTTTCTATTGCTGTTTAAAGTAATTTCTAAATAATTATCGTATAAAATTATATCACATTATGATTGGTTTGTCTTTAAAATGTGTCGGAGCAAAATTCGACATTTTACATATTATATACCGAGGCTATGCAGCCGAACGAAAAGGAGGTAAATAATATGCATAGAGACATGCAGCGTATGCGCGGGGGAACGTGCGGCTGCGCTAACTTTCTGACGGATATGCCGTCGGGATGCAGCCCGTATGCACGTGCATACGTAGTTGAGACCAGTTATGATAACTGTGCAGATCCGGAAGCGGCTTTGATGCAGGGGACGTATTTCAGCAATTTGTATATGCCCTTTGTGCAGGCGGGGGATATGGCGCGCAGCTGCGGATGCGGCAGGGAGGAATAGTCATGGCGGACAGAAATGAATTGCTTATGCAAATAATGCAGTGCGGGTTCATTCTGGTAGACATAAACCTCTATCTGGATACGCACCCGCACGATGAACAGGCTCTCCTCGATTTTAACTGCTATGCGCAGCAGCTCGCGGTGCTCAAGCAGAGATATGTGGAGAATTTCGGCCCGATAGAGAACTTCGGCGGCTCCACGAGCGAAGAATATTGGAAATGGGCTGAACAGAGCTTCCCTTGGGATGCAGGACATATGGAGGGCTGAGATATGTGGATATATGAAAAGAAGCTTATATACCCTATGCCTAAGCTGCGTCCCGACGCGCACATGGCTAAGCTCGTGAATGCGCTCATGGGCGGAGCGAACGGCGAGATGAGCGCGGCTACGACTTATTTAAATCAGCGCTATTGTATGCCGTATAAGCGCGTTCAGGCATTGCTGACGGATATAGGAACGGAGGAGCTTTCTCACGTTGAGATGCTCTCCGCGATGTATACTCAGCTCATATGCGACGTACCGGTATCTGAGTTGGTGGCTGAAGGTATGGCGGGGAGCAAATTCCAGCATGGATGCTGCCCGTTCCCTGCGGATGCAAACGGCTACCTTTGGACGTCCGCGTACATCGGCACGACGGGCGATCCCGTAGCGGATATTACCAACGATATGGCTGCGGAGGAAAAAGCGCGCGCGGGATACGAGGGCGCGCTGCGTCAGTGCAGCGATCCTGATGTGGCGGCTGCGCTGCAATTCCTGCGTGAGCGTGAGATAGTGCATTTCCAGAGATTTGGCGAGGCGCTGAATTATATAAACGAACAGATGGGATGCAGAAAGTATTTTTAAAAATATGGTAAATTGACACGTATCTCGGCTGAGGCTATAATTAAATTGTAGTATGTGGAGACGCGGATTTGAGGCTGCTCTGTGTGCAGGACGCGACGGAGCAGCTTTTTCAGATGAGTTTCCAATTGAGACAATGGAGTGTAAAGCTCAGGGAGAAGATATTATGATCTATACTGAACTGACAAAAAAGGCCATGAACAGAGCGTATGACGCGCATCATGGTCAAAAGGATAAAGGCGGAGTTCCGTATATATTCCATCCTATTCATGTAGCGGAGCAGATGCAGAGTGAATACAGCACAATATGCGCTCTGCTGCACGACGTCGCCGAGGATACGGAAGTGACGCTGGAGGAGCTGGCGGAGGAATATCCTTCCGAGGTTATGGATGCGCTCAGGCTGCTTACTCACGAGGAGGACACGCCTTATTTAGACTATGTTAGAGCGCTGAAAGACAATGCGATAGCAAGGGAAGTCAAGCTGGCGGATCTGCGGCATAACAGCGACACGTCCCGTGCTGTTGACACGAGTGAAAAGGCGCTCGAGCGAATGGAGAAATACAAAAAAGCAATTCTGATACTTACGGAAGATACATAAGAGACAGTTGCGGATGGAGGGAAGGACTGTCAGAGATATGCTTGGAGTATTTAGGCACAAGGAAAAAATTAGACAAAGGATGAAATTAAAAAGACTTGATTATATTAGAGGGAAATCCTCTATGTTTATTTCTGTTGTTAAGGACGCAGGCTGAAAAGAATAGTTTAAAAGCATTTTTTAGTTATTTATAGCTTCGTTTACAAACCAACTGTTTATAAAATTTATTGTATTATAAATTTATAAAGAACAGACAATTTGACAGGCGAAGCGCAATGATATAGGAGAAAGCGCAAATGGAAAAGCTGGACGAGCTTTATTTAGCAATGGCTGAATACTATGCCAAAGACCCTAAACGTGTACAGCATTTTGTGAAGGTACACAGCTTTGCACGGCTGATAGGCAGAGCGGAAGGACTGAAGGATAAGGAGCTTTTTACACTTGAGGCTGCTGCGCTTGTGCATGATATAGGCATAAAAGCGGCGGAAAAGAAGTTTGGAAGTTGTTCCGGCAGGCTTCAGGAGATGGAAGGACCTGCCATAGCGGAGGAGATGCTGGACAAGTTGGGATTTGAACAGGACGTGACGGAAAGAGTGTCATATCTCGTCGGACATCATCACACGTATAAAAATGTGGATGGAGCGGATTACAGAATACTTTTGGAGGCGGATGCTCTGGTGAATGCGTATGAAGACGAATCGCCGGAAGCTGCCGTGCGGGCGGCGTATGACCGCGTATTCAGAACGGAAACAGGCCGCGCTCTATGCCGGCTTATGTTCCTTTCCGGAGATATGATATAGGGGGATATAATAGAAAGTGTGGAATATGATTTGGCCCATGCTGATAGTGATTACGGCGAATACATTTTACAATGTGTGCGCCAAATCAACTCCGCAGGGCGTGAATTCGTTTGCCTCGCTGACCATTACGTATTTAATAGCTGCGGCGGCGTCTCTCATAATGTTTTTTGTCACGGGTGAACAGAAAAATATATGGCAGGAATTTTCTAAGGCCAACTGGACTTCGGCAGTGTTGGGCATTGCGGTACTTGCGCTGGAGTTTGGGTATATATGTATATATCGCGCAGGATGGAAGGTAAGCACTGCGTCCGTTATTGCGAATATTGCTCTGGCGTGCGTGCTTGTGTTCGTTGGGATGCTGCTGTATAAGGAGACGATTACTCTGCGTCAGATAATAGGCATGTTAGTATGCGCCGCGGGACTTTATCTGATAGGAGGCGGATAAGGCAATGGACAATATAAAAAATGAATCCGCGCAGACTCGAACTGAAGCGGCGGCTGTTTAGGAAATGCAGAGAAGGCAATGCGAGAAACCGGCTCTGCATATGTTGTAATTTAATTATCCTAAGCAGGGGGAGCATTCAGCAAACCGATTTTAATAGTCAAACTAATCGAGCGCTGCGCATGATTCATTTTGGCGAATTTAGCTTCTGTGAAGCTTGAATCAGTATAAGACGCGGGCGGATTGCCGCTGTCTTGTTCTTAATACCTTTCTTCCCGTGATATTAGGGACGATTTTGGTACAATAACAATTATAACTGATTAAATCATTCGTGTCAACAAAAATACTTGATGTTAGTTGGTGAACAAACTGCTAATATAATGTACAATTAAATAATAGAGAGGGGCGGTCATAGTCGATGAACGAGAAATACATTGCTGACAGACTGGCTCAGCTGAGGACACAAAAGCAGGTATCAGCAAGGGAAATGTCTTTGGCGCTGGGGCAGGCGAACAGCTATATAAATACTATAGAAAATTATAAATCTATGCCTTCTATGAGAGCTTTTTTAGAGATATGTGATTATCTAGAGGTTACGCCTTCGGAATTTTTTGACGAGGAAAATGAGACGCCCTTAGAGCTAAAAGAGTTTGTACAGGAAGTAAAAAAGCTGGATCACCAGATGAGTAAAAGTCTTTTGACGTTAATGAAAGAGCTGAACAAGAGGAAATAAAAAGCGAGGTTGTGCAGCGGCTTCGCTTTTTTAGTACAAAACTGTTGATTATATCCATATGCTCCCGATGGATGCTTCGCCTCAAAAGGCGGCGGGTTCCCTCTCGGCTCTTCGCTCTGCGTCGCGGATGAATGACGCGGCTGCGCGCATTATTAAACAAGTACAATTTTGAAGGATTTATTCAAGTGTTTTTCGGAGGAAAAATGAAAGCGGCGGAAAGTATGTCAAATAAGGCAGAGCTCACTGCGTATACAGAAGAACGAAAAAGCGCCAGGATACAGATGGCAGCGGCTATGGCTATCTTCGGTACGCTGGGGATGTTTGTAAAAAATATACAGCTTAGTTCGGGGGCTCTTGCTCTTTGCAGGGCTATGCTTGCGGCAGGTCTAATAGCGGTATACATGCTCGTTAGAGGGATGAGAATAAGTTTTTCAGCGATAAGGAGAGAAATCTTTTTCCTGCTGGTGTCCGGCGTGGCGATGGGGATAAACTGGATACTGCTTTTTGAAGCATATAACTATACTACAGTTTCAAACGCTACGCTTAGCTATTATTTCGCGCCTGTGCTCGTCACTGCGGTATGCCCGATACTGTTCCGCGAGAAGCTGAATCTGAGACAGGCATTGTGCTTCTGTATGTCTACTATAGGCGTAGTGCTGATAATAGGAGTGAGCGGATTCTCCGGCTCCGGATCGGATGTGACAGGAATATTTTTAGGGTTGGGCGCGGCGGTTTTTTATGCTTCTGTGACGCTGCTTAATAAATTTATCAAAAATGTGACAGGCATACACAGAACCTTTTTGCAGCTGACAGCGGCGATAGTCATACTAATCCCTTATGTAATTTGCACGGGAGGCTTGGGTTTGGATAGGCTGGATGGCGCAGGCTGGGCGAATTTGATGGTGGTAGGGCTGATACACACCGGAATCACGTACTGTATGTATTTTTCCGCAATTAAAGATATGAAAGGGCAGCAGGCGGCAATACTCAGTTATATAGATCCTCTCGTTGCAGTTATAGTATCAGTCGCCGTTTTGGGAGAGAGCATAAGCGCGCTTCAGATGTTGGGAGGCGCTATGATACTGGGCTTTGCAATATTAAATGAGATAACGCCGAAATCTGAGAGATGATTTTCATATGTGCTGTTAAATGGTGCTAAAAAAGATTTTTGATTGAAAGTCGTATATGAATTGCGGATTTTGCAGAAAAAGGCGTCTCTATGCGTTCGCTTCGAAGCAAGTACAGCTGCTTTGCGTCGCTCGCGATTCTGGAAGCGGAATTATATATCCGATTGATGAGGAGCTGTATACAATTACGATAAAGACATGCGATAAATAAAAGAAGCGGCATATCCACGCAGGTGTGCCGCTTCGACGCTGTATGTCTTATTGTTTATCATGAGATTGGCGCATGTCGCCAAAGAAGAAGACGGCGACAGTACCCGGGCCGCAGTGCGAAGCGATAATCGTGCCTATATCGCATATGCGTATATCTCCGGAGATATTCTTGAAACGCTCTTTTATGGCTGATTTTGTAGCCTCGGCGTCTTCAAGGCAATTGGAGTGGCAGATCCAGCATTTTCCCGAGTAGCTTTCTCCGCCCGATGCGTGCGCGGCCATGGCGGCGACGGTTTTTTTTATGGCGTTGCGTTTTCCGCGGACTTTGTCATAAGCTATGATGTGCCCTGTGTCGTCAAGGTGCATTATAGGGCAAATGTTGAGGATAGAGCCCACGGTGGCCGCCGCGCCGGACATGCGGCCGCTCCGCCTGTAGTATTTCAGGTCTGTGGAGTAGAATTGATGGTGAACAAGCTGTCTGTTGTCTAATACCCACTGTTCGACCTCCTCCATAGAGGCGCCGTTGTCGCGCAGATCGGCGGCGCTGTCCACGAGCAGACCATAGCCGGCGGAGCTGCAAAGCGAGTCGATGACAGTTATTTTGCGGTTGGGAAATTCTTTGCGCAGCTCTTCCGCTGCGCTTACAGCGTTGAAAACGGAAGCGCTCATGCCCGAGCCGAAGGCTATATGCAGAAGATCTCCTTTTTGGAGCTGCTGCTTAAAAAAATCGTAGTATTGGCTGGCATTGATTTGAGATGTGGAAGGGAGACAGCCCGAGGCTAAGAGCTCGTAGAATTTAGGAAGTGCATCAGGGTCTCGGCCCATATCGTCGATATGTTCCGTGCCGTTTGCAGTATATCTGTAAAAAATGACAGGAATGCCGCGGCTTTGCATATAAGAGTAGGGCAAGTCTGTCGTAGAGCCGCAGCTCAAGATAAATTTGTGTTCCATTGTACTCCTTACGCATTGAATTTGCGTTGATTTGTTTTTTTGTATTTTAAGTAAGTGAACTTACTATATTATATGTCTTTTATTAGAGAATATCAAGCCGTTTGGACGTTTGTTATTTATTTTCTAAGCGGGATGATTTTTCTCTCTGTGTGTAGTAAAATAACATATATCTGAGGCAGAAAGAAGGAGATCTTAGATGAAAAAAGTGAAAATTACGGTACTGGAAAAGACTCTGAATAAAAAGCTGGCTGAACGATACGGCGTGGAAGGGCTGGGCGCTTGTCCCATGCTGCGCGAGGGTCAGGTGTTTTATGCCGACTATGCTAAGCCGGAGGGACTGTGCGACGAGGCGTGGAAGGCTATATATCAATACGTATTCGCTCTGGCGCACGGCGCGGAAAGCTTTTATTACGGAGATTGGATACGCGAGCCGGGCACGGCGATATGCTGCTGCAATGACGGATTGCGTCCGGTGATATTTAAACTTGAGGCGACAGAGCAGGAATCTGAAATTGACTATGAGCCTGTCGCAGAGGGCTGAGCCGCACTTGTTTTTTGTACTGCGGTATTCTATAATTGAAAAGCAGCCGGAAGATTCAGGATTATTGGGACAAATAAAAAAGTTTGCGAGAGATAAATATATGAACGAAACATTTTACGTACAGGAGCATGCCGCGCACGAATTCGGACTAAAGCTGGCCGGTGCGGATGAGGTGGGCAGAGGCTGCCTCGCCGGGCCGGTCGCAGCGGCGGCGGTGATAATGAATGATGATCCGGATTCGTATATACAGGGAATCGACGACTCAAAGAAGCTGTCTGAAAAAAAACGTGAGGAGCTTTACGGAAAAATAGCCGAAAATGCGCTTTGTTATAACGTAGCGTTTGTAAGCAGAGAATATATAGACGAGCATGGGATACTCCCTGCGACGAGGCTGGCGTTTCAAGAGGCTATCGCCGGTTTAAAAATGCAGCCCGACAAAGTAATGTGCGATTACATAACAGGGCTTAAACTGGACGTCCCTCATGATGCTGTAATAAAAGGAGACGCTAAGATTTATTCCATAGCGGCGGCGAGCATAATCGCTAAAGTCGAAAGAGACAGATATATGCGCGAGATGGCAAAGACGTATCCCGAATACGGCTTTGAAAAACACAAGGGCTACGGCACGAAGCAGCACAGAGAGGCTCTGGAAAAATTCGGCCCATGTCCGATGCACAGGAGGACGTTTATAACGAAAATATCTATGCCCGAGAGGATGAAGAGTTTGAATAATACAATAGGAAAGCTGGGAGAAAATAACGCCGCGTTATTTCTGGAATCTGAAGGGTACGACATACTTGAGCGAAATTACAGATGTACCGGAAGCGAGTTGGATATAATCGCGCGGAAAGATGATACGCTCGTGTGCGTAGAGGTCAAGTCGGGCAGGGAATATGGCGGAAGGCCTGCGGTTCATGTGAATGCAGACAAGAAGAACGCCATGCGCCGTGGATTGGAAAAGTATATTTACGACTCTAATCTGATGGAGCGCGGGATAGCACATGTGAGGATAGACGTTATCGAAGTGTATTTCGACTCCGATGACAAGGTTACGATGTTGGAGCATACTCAGAACGCCGTGACGTACTGAATCTCACATGTATTAAAGAAGAATTTGGAAAGGAAGAGAAATTGAAAAGGAAACTTATTGGCTTTTTACTTGTGTTTTTGGCGCTGGCTGTGCCTCTGAGCGCGAACGCTGAAGCAGAGGTTTTGGCAAATGTCGCTGTAGAGAACGCAGGGTTTGACTTGTGGACGGACAACATGCCGGACGCATGGCAGATCAGCGGCGCGGATGTAGTCAGCCGCGGAATGTCGGGCGGCGAATCATATCTGGAAATGCAGCTTAACAGCGATGGAAATGCGCAGGTTTTCCAGAATATGACTCTGGAACCTGATTCTATATATAAAATATCGTGCAGAATGATGATGCAGGGGGTCACCGGCTCGGGCAGCGCGGGCATAACTATTGAGTCTCAGGCGGCCGGCTCGCAGGCCGACGCGCAGCTCGACGGAGCATGGCAGAATGTGCTGCTGTATATTGAAACGGACAGCGCAGAGACTCAGACGTATACTGTGCAGTTTGGCATGGGGACAGATTCGGCAGACGCGCAGGGCATGATATGTATAGATGATGTTGTAATAGAGAAATTGTCAGAAGCTCCTCTCGGGGCGCCGGTCTATGCGGTCTATGGCGGAACAGGGTCTCAGCATATGATTTCCGCAGATATAAAGACGTATGACGACCTTCTCACGCCGGCGGAGGATGTATATGTAAGCTGGAACGACATAGGCGTTGTGCTTTGCGCAGCGTTGGTTTTTGTTTTTATATATTTGCTTATGACAGGGCGGCATGCGCCGAAATTTGCGGCTCGAATGGGAAGCCGGCGCTGGATGACAGTGGCGTTTGCAGCTGCGTTTATTGTCAGGATTTTCTTTGCCATGCGCTCAGAAGGTCACATAACAGATTTAAATTGCTTCCGCGCGTGGGCGGCGGCTCTGGCGCAGGACGGGCTGTCGGGATTTTATGAAAGCGGCATGTTCGCAGATTACCCGCCGGCGTATATGTATGTGCTTTATGTGCTGGGGAAGATAGGCTCTCTTCTGGGGCTCAGCTCGGGTGAGGATGGGTATAAGCTGCTGGTGCAGATTCCCGCTGTAATTGCAGATTTGGCATTGGCGTATGTGTTCTATCGCATGGCGAAAAAGAGACTCGGAAGAGCGACGGGAAGCGTGCTTTCCATGGCGCTGCTGTTTTGTCCGGCGATAATATGTCTCTCGGCGGCGTGGGTTCAGATAGACTCTGTATTAATACTTGGCTTAGTGGCGGTATTGTACCTGCTGCATACGGACAAAAAGGCTTGCGCGGCGATGCTCTGGGCGCTGATGGTGCTGACAAAGCCGCAGGCGCTTATACTCGGTCCCGTTTTGCTTTTTGTACTTATTGCGGATATAGCCAAAAAGGAGACGAGAAAGAGAAGCTTTTGTCAGCTGGGAATAGCTTTAGTCGGCATGGCGGCGGTTTACACAATCGTCACGCTTCCGATGAAGGGCGGCCAGAGTTTCTTTTACGCTATAGAGAAAAAAGCGGGAACGACGTCCTTCTACGCATATACTTCCGCAAATGCCTTTAACCTGCTCGGTCTGCTCGGCGGGAATTTTACGCCGAACACAGAGACCATGCTGGGGATACCGTATACCATATGGGGCGTCGCAGGAATTGTCATCAGCCTGATAGTCAGCGCAGCGGTTTATTTCAAAAAGCCGGACAGATCCAGAGTGTATTTGACGGCGGGCGTGCTTTATATGCTGATGTTCACGCTTGCGCATAACATGCACGAGAGATACCTGCTCCCCGCGGCGGTGCTTATGCTCTTCGCGGCGGTGCAGTCTGACTCAAGGAGAATGACGATAAGCAGCATGGCACTTTTCGCCGTGTCGTTCTTCAATATATATGTGACCTACATATTTAAGACTGTCTATATTTATGACATAGTTTTTACTTTGGGTTGTATATCAACACTTTGTGCGGCGGCATATACGCTGTACGCTGCGATCGCGGAGACGGTCGGTTTTGAAGAAAAGAAGAAGCTGAAAATTCCGCATGTGCTTCTGCTTCCTCCCAAAGAGGTTTCCATGAAGCGCGCGAAGGAAAGGCTGTACAGCTTCTCTCCCGATCCGGAGCGGAAGGTTACGCGGAAAGACGTGCTGATTATGGCGATAATTTCCGTGATATACGCAGGCTTTGCGTTTACCAACCTGGGCAGTACGACAATACCGGAAAGAGTATACGATACGGCGCAGGCGGGGGATATATATACGATAGATTTCGGATCTCAGCAGGATGTTTCGCTTGTAAAGTACTATCCCGGATATTGCGAGGGCAGCATCAAGCTGGAATACAGCGAGGACGGCCTGACGTTTTATCCTCTGGAAGGCGGAGAGATAGAGAACAAATACCGCAATATGTTCGAATGGCAGTTCAATAATTTGAGCTTTTCCGCCAAGGCGGTGCGCATTTATGTGACGGAAGGGTATATGGAGATACGCGAGCTGGCGTTTTTCAGAGACAGCTATGCGAAAGAAATAATACCGATACAGAGCTCCGTGCTGACGCGGAACGGAGAGGTGCAGGATGCGCCGTACTTATGCGACGAGCAGGATCAGGCGATAGGCGCGGCTGATTACATGACGGAAATGTACTTCGATGAGATATATCATGCGCGTACTGCTTACGAATATCTCGAGGGCATATATCCGTATGAGATTACACATCCGCCTCTGGGAAAATCTATAATAACCATAGGCATACGGCTGTTCGGCTTCAATCCGTTCGGATGGAGATTTATGGGTGCGCTGACAGGCGTGCTGATGCTTCCTGTGTTTTACATATTTGCAAAGCGCGTTTTTAAAAGGACTAAATGGGCGGCCATAGCGACGACGCTGTTCGCGGCGGATTTTATGCACTATTCGCTGACCAGAATAGCGACGATAGACAGCTACAGTCTGCTGTTCATACTGCTGATGTATCTGTTCATGTACGAATACAAGCAGCACAATTTCTTAAAAGAACCGCTCAGCCGGACGCTGGTTCCGCTGGGGCTGTGCGGAGGAGCGTGGGCGCTCGGCGCAGCGACGAAGTGGATATGTATTTATGCCGGAGTCGGGCTGTTTATATTGTTTTTCCACACGGTGTATCAACGAGCGAAGGAATACAAGCTCGCCGTGCGCGAGGGAGATGAAGCAGTCTGCCGAGTCTACAAAAAGAATTTAACGCTTACGCTGCTGTTCTGTGTTGCGGTGTTTTTGATAATACCTGTGCTGGTTTATATAATAAGCTATTTGCCGTACTTTAATGCGTCTGATACTTATACGCTGAAGGATGTGTGGAATAATCAGGTTTATATGCTCACGTATCACAAGAATCTGGACCCCGAATCGGTGCATCCGTACAGCTCGTCCGTTTACACGTGGATATTCAACATACGCCCGACCTTCTTCTTTAACGCGGAAGGCTCCGCGCCTGACGTATACGGAGTGATATGGTGTATGGGCAATCCGCTGCTTTGGATAAGCGGACTGGCGGCGGTTATGTATCTGGTCGGAATGCGCAACAAAAATATGCTTAAATCTAAAGGAATCAGCTATATCACCGTATGCGCGGCGGCTCAGCTTTTGCCGTGGGTGCTGATAACTCGAGAGGTGTTTATATATCACTTTTTTGCGACGCTGCCGTTTTTAATAATGGCGGTGGTGTATGCGCTGAGGCATATCAGCGAAACGTACTCGCGAGGGAAGCTGTTCGTCAAGATATTTGTCGCGACTGTTTGTCTCATGTTCCTGCTGTTCTATCCTATAACGACAGGGATAAGCGTGCCCAAGTGGATATTATACGCGCTGCAATGGCTGCCGACGTGGCCCATATAGCTTAACAAAGGAGAAGGAGAATGATTGTAAAAGTACAGAGCTGCGGACTCGAAGGACTCAAAGGCTATTCCGTATGGGTGGAGCTGGATCATTCTCCCGGTATTCCGCAGTGGAACATGGTGGGGCTGCCTGTCCTCGCCGTCAGGGAATCCAGAGACAGAGTGCGCGCTGCGGTAGTAAACAGCGGATTTGACTTCCCTTCGGATAAGATTGTTATAAATCTTGCTCCGGCGGACGTGCGCAAAGAGAAAGCCATATACGACCTGCCGATAGCGATAGCGCTTATTGCAGTCTCCGGGGAGGTATCCATGCGCGGCTGGGAGGATACGGTATTCATAGGCGAGCTGGGTCTGGACGGGAGTGTGCGCGCGGCGCGCGGCGTCCTGCCGATGACTATAGACGCGCAGCAGCGCGGGGTGAAGCGGATAATCCTGCCGAGAGAGAACGCGGCCGAAGCGGCGTATGTCGAAGGAATTGACATATATCCCGTGTCTAATCTGAGGGAGGCGGCGGAGCTTATGAGAGCGCAGACGCTCCCGGCGCCTTTCCCGAAAGCGGAATTTAAACCTACGGTAGAGCAGGGCAGCGTGGATTTCAAATACATAAAAGGTCAGTATATGGCAAAGCGAGCTCTGGAGATAGCAGTCGCGGGAGGGCACAATATACTTTTTATCGGGGCGCCCGGCTCGGGAAAGACCATGCTGGCCAGGGCGGCGCAGTCTATTGCGCCTGAGATGAGCTTTGCCGAAGCAATAGAGACGACTATGATACACTCTGTCGCAGGGGAGGACATGCCGGGAGGGATAGTCTCTGCGCGGCCGTTCCGCGCGCCGCATCAGACTGCGTCAGGGCCGGCGATAACGGGCGGCGGAAGCAACGCGGCGCCCGGCGAGCTGAGCCTCGCGCATAACGGAATACTTTTTCTCGACGAGCTGCCGGAGTTCAAACGTGACGCGCTGGAATGTATGCGTCAGCCGCTGGAGTCGGGGACGGTGCATATTTCACGGGTAAATGCAAAATACTCTTATCCGGCGAGCTTTATGCTCATTGCGGCCATGAACCCATGCCCCTGCGGATTTTTCGGGGACAAAACGACTAAATGCACATGCAAGAGCAGCGCGAGACAGAACTACATTGCAAAGATAAGCGGCCCTTTGTTAGACAGGATAGATATGCACATCGAAGTGCCGCGTTTGGACTATGCTCAAATGTCGGACGTAAAAGAACCGGAAAGCTCGGCTGTTGTGCGAGAAAGAGTGCAGAGGGCAAGAGAGATACAGAGCAGACGGTTTGGCGGAGAGATAACGTGCAACGCAAGAATGACGGAGCGGCACATAAGCGAATACTGCCGCCTGGACGACGCGGCCGGCAGGATACTCGAGGCTGCGTATGACAAGCTGGGCATGAGCGCGCGCTCTCACAACAGGATACTTAAAGTCTCAAGGACGATTGCGGATTCGTCCGGATGTGAAAAAATACAGGCGCAGCATGTAGCGGAGGCTCTGCAATATCGCGCCTTGGACAGGAAATACTGGACATATTGACCGCGGCGGTCCAAAAAGGCTAAATACTCTTGTAAATCGCAAATATCTGTGGTAGAATAAGCTTTGCTGGACGCATCTATTAAAGAAGGAGAGCTATGAAAGCATGACTCAGGGCAAGCACGGCAGGGCGCACTCATCTGTGAAACAGAAAACAGAAAAACAAACAAAACCGTACTACCGACACGAGCTGAAATACTATATCAACTATATAGATTATCTCTCTGTGCGTCAATCTCTGCGTCATCTGCTTGAGTCGGACAGCAATGCCGATAAAAACGGCGATTACATAATCAGAAGCCTGTATTTTGACGATTTGGGCGATTCTGCGCTGAGAAAAAAGATAGCGGGCGTAGATAACCGTGATAAATACAGGATCAGAATATATAATTTTTCCAACGATGTGATAAAGCTGGAGAAGAAAATAAAAAATAACGGATATATTCGAAAAGATACGATAACACTCAGCGAAGACGAGTATGACGCTATTATGGCAGGGGAGACGGAGTTTCTGCTCAGGCGCAGAGAACCTCTGGCTCATGAGATGTATCTGCAAATGAAGCAGAACATGCTGAGACCCCGCGTAATAGTAGACTACACTCGGGAGGCGTACGTAATGGATTATCAGCGCGTGCGCATAACCTTCGATAAAGATTTGAAAAGTACGAGCATAAACGGCAGCATCTTCGATCCTGATCTGCCGACTATACCCATGCTGGACAGAGGCATGGTCGTGCTTGAAGTAAAATTCGGACAATACCTTCCGGACTTCATAAGGGGAGTGCTTTGGACGCTGGAAGCGCCCAGGAGATCCGCCATCTCAAAGTACACCATATGCCGGAAATACGATTAGCAATATTGGGAACGGAGGCTTTCTTTAAAAATGGGTAATTTATTCAGCGGTATCCTGAGCGGATTTACGCTTGTGGGCGACGTATCGTTGGGCAGAGCGCTGGTTACGATAATTCTGGCGTTTATCATGGGTCTGTTCATACTGTTCATCTACAAGCGCACGTTTACAGGAGTGGTTTATACAAAGAGCTTTGGATATGCTCTGGTTATGCTGGGGCTTATAACGTCGATGCTCATCATGGTTATTTCCAGCAACCTCATGCTGTCTCTCGGTACGGTCGGCGCGCTTTCGATAGTCAGATTCCGTACTGCCGTTAAGGATGCAATAGACACTGTATTTATGTTCTGGTCCATAGGTATGGGGATTATGATGGGCTCGGGATTATACTTGATATCTATAATATCATGCCTGTTGGTAGGCTTGGCTATGGTTATACTTTCCGCTATGCAGATTAAGAAGGATCAGCCGTATGTACTCGTGCTCAGATTCCACGAATACTGCAAAGCGGATGTGCAGAACCTTCTGCGCAAGCTTCCTTCCGGCAAGCTGAAATCCAAAACGGTGGCTCGCGGCGTTATTGAGATGACGTTGGAGATGAACGTAAAGGATCAGGATATAGCGATGATAGACCGCTTCGCACGGATAGACGGAGTGCTGGATGCGACGCTGATCAGTTATACAGGAGATTTAGTAGCGTGAAAATAACGTATTTAGATAACAGCGGTTTCGCTGTAGAGATAAACAATGACCTTTTGATATTCGATTATTACAACAATCGCAGCGAGACGGGAAAGACCTTCGCGGACGGCGTAATAGACTTCGATGCGCTGGAGGGCTACGACAACATATATTGTTTTGTCAGCCATGAGCATCCGGATCATTTTACTCGTGCGATATTCCGAATTGCCCGCCGCAACCCGAATACTCATTATATAATCGACCGCAAGATAAAACCTGCGGAAGGTGTGGACTCTACCAGAATGGCGCCGAGTTCCTTTTATGAGGATGGGAAGATATATGTTATGGCCTTTGGCTCTACGGACGAGGGCGTATCTTATGTTGTTCAGATACATGGAAAGACTTTGTTCCACGCAGGCGACCTGCATTGCTGGCACTGGATGATGGAGTCGGATGAGAGCGAATCTAAAAAAGCGCGCGAGGCCTATACCAAAGAGCTTACAACTATAAGAAAGTATTTGAATGACAGGCCGGACGTAGCTTTTCTGGTGCTGGACCCGAGGCTTACGCAGGGGATTGACGACGGTCTGCTGGAGTTTAACGCAATGTTCAAACCAAAGTACATTGTTCCGATGCACATGCAGGGTGAATATTGGCTGTCCAAGCCGCTTTCGCGCAAGATAAAATGTCCGGTGTGGTGTTATGACCACCGAGGTCAGTCTATAGAGATTTAGGTTTGGAGCCGGAGCAAACGCTTTCGCTGTTGAAAGCGTTTTTGCTTGTTTATAGAGTAAATAATACCTTATATGCGGCAGAATTAACGCAGGATTAACAATCCGAGCCTGCCGCGCTGTTTTGCAGAATTAAAATTTATATATAATACAGAGGATTAACATTACATGCTGAGAGAAGATTTACGCAACATTGCAATAATCGCACACGTAGACCACGGCAAGACGACGCTTGTGGATGAGATGCTCCGTCAGGGAGGCGCGTTCAGAGAGAACCAAGTCGTGAACGAGCGCGTCATGGACTCGGGAGATATAGAGAGAGAGCGTGGAATAACAATACTCTCCAAGAATACGTCGGCGAATTATAAGGGAGTTAAGATTAACATAGTGGATACGCCGGGACATGCGGATTTCGGCGGCGAGGTGGAGCGCGTGCTGAAAATGGTGAACGGCGTTCTCCTGCTCGTGGACGCATTTGAAGGTCCGATGCCGCAGACTCGTTTTGTTCTTAAAAAGGCTCTTGAGCTGAATCACAAAGTTATAATAGTAGTAAATAAGGTTGACAGACCGGACGCCAGACCGGAAGATGTAGTAGACGAATCTCTGGAGCTTCTTCTCGAGCTGGACGCAACGGACGAGCAGCTCGACAGCCCCGTAGTTTTCTGCTCGGCGCGTCAGGGAATCGCCGGTCTCGATCCAAACGATATGGGGGAGGATCTTACCGTTCTGTTTGATACTATACTGGAGCATATTGATCCGCCCAAGGGCAGCGATGAGGATCATTTGCAGGTTCTTGTATCCTCGATAGATTACAACGACTATGTAGGCAGAATAGCAGTCGGCCGCATAGACGGCGGCGTGCTCAGGCAGGGCATGGAAGTGCAGCTCTGCGACTATCACGACGCGGACTTCACCAAAAAGGCGAAGATAACTGCTATCTATCAGTTCGAAGGGCTGAACAGAGTGGAGGCTAAAGAAGCGCGCGCGGGCGATATCGTCAGCTTTTCAGGAATTGAGGACGTGGCGATAGGCAACACGGTATGCGAGCCGGAACATCTGGAGCCCATTCCCTTTGTGAAAATATCAGAGCCTACAGTTGAGATGACGTTCAGCGTGAACGACAGCCCGTTCGCAGGCAGAGAGGGCAAGTTCGTCACCTCGCGTCATGTGCGCGATCGCCTTATGCGCGAGCTGCAAAAGGACGTGTCTCTGCGCGTAGAAGAGACTGAGACGCCGGACGCCTTTCGCGTTATGGGCCGCGGCGAGATGCACCTCTCTATACTTATAGAGAATATGCGCCGTGAGGGATACGAAATGCAGGTATCTACTCCCAAGGTGCTTTACAAAACGATAGACGGAGTGCTCAACGAGCCAATAGAACGCCTGGTGGCGGATGTGCCGGAGAACTGCGTAGGCAGCGTAATAGAAAAGCTGGGAACACGCAAGAGCGAGCTGGTGCATATGAGCCCCAACGGGAGCCGTATGCGCTTGGAATTTCTTGTGCCTGCCAGAGGGCTGTTTGGATACCGCAGCGAGTTTCTGACGGACACAAAGGGCGAAGGCGTATTGAATACTATATTCCACGGATATGCGCCGTATAAGGGCGACATACCGCGCCGTGCGCTAGGCTCTCTGATAGCCTTCGAGACGGGAGAAGCAGTCACATACGGACTATATAATGCGCAGGAGCGCGGCGTGCTCTTCCTCGGCGCAGGCACGGAGGTATATGGAGGAATGGTAGTAGGATACTCGCCTAAAAGCGATGACATAGTTGTGAACGTGTGTAAGAAGAAGCACGTTACAAATATTCGCGCATCCGGTTCAGACGAGGCCCTGCGTCTCACTCCGCCCAAGATAATGAGCCTGGAGGAGACGCTGGAATTCATAAGCGATGACGAGCTGGTGGAAGTCACGCCTAAGTCTATCCGCATACGCAAGCGTATACTCGATCATCAGAAGAGACTTCGCGCGAATGCGAAGAAATAACAGTAAAAATAAAAAACAGTTGAAGCGGCGCATACTTGCATAATCATGCGCCGCTTTTGCATCGAATTTTAATCGTGCGGAGCGGAGATAGAAAATAGAACGCGGCAGAACGAGAAAGCGATGATAAGGAAAAGCACAAAGAGCGGATACATAGTGCGCAGATTATCAAAGCAGAACTGCGCGTTCTTGATACATAATAAAAGATGTGATATAATACTTTTAATTTCATCGGAGGCTTGTATAAAAATAATTACGAGACCGGATAAGATGTCAAATCAAAGAGCATTTTTAAATGCAGAAGTTTTCTGCGGATTCAATGTGCTTGCGCGTTTGGCGCCTTATTCGATCTCTTTTTGTTTTCCGATAGTGCGGCATGAGGAGGTTAAGAGTATGGATTTACTGAACGGAAATGTAAAAACTCTGTTTTTTAAGTATTTCAAGGCGACGATCTCGAGCTCTATGGTTATGACGATTTATTCACTTGTGGATACAATATGTATAGGGCAATATGAGGGTTCGACGGGAACGGCGGCGATTGCATGTTTCTTTCCGATGTATTCTATTTTATTTGCCTTTGGACTTTTGTTCGGGGTGGGCGGCTCGGTGCTTATGGCTCAGCTCAGAGGAGCGGGAAATAAGGAAGAAGGCGATAAATACTTTAGTGTCGGTCTGATGGCGTCTCTGGCTGTATCTCTGGTTGTATTTGTACTGTACAATTTTGCAGGCGAGATGCTTTTGAAGATGTGCGGCGCGAGCGGAGAGATTCTCGATATGGCGCTCAAATATATGCTGTGGATAGCGATATTTTCTCCGCTGTTCCTTGTGGGGCAATATTTAATTTTATTTATTAGAAACGACGGCGCTCCGATGTGGACGACGATAGCCGCGATTTGCGGCGGGGCTTTCAATATTTTTGGAGACATTTTCTTTGTATTTGGGCTTGATATGGGAATAGAAGGAGCGGGACTCGCCACGGCGATAGGCGAGGCGATAAGCTTTATAATTCTGGCGCTGTATTTTGTTCAGAAAAGATGCACTTTAAGATTCAGTTTTAAAAATCTGGGAATCGCAAAGAAAATGAAAAAAATATTGACGATGGGCGCCAGCAATTTTGCGGTTGATATCGCTATGGGAGTTGTAGCGGTTATATTCAACAGGCAGATTATGCTCTATCTGGGGCCGGCCGCTCTCGGGGTGTACGGCGTCGTAAGCAGTATTTCAACGACGATACAGACCTTCGGGTATGCGGTTGGAGAAACTGCGCAGGCGATTATATCTATCAACTTCGGGGCAGGCAAGAGAGACAGAATAATGCAGGCCGTAAAATACGCCGGGGTTACAGCGATTGTGATAGGGCTTGTAACGTGCATACTCATTGAGCTTTTCCCGCTTCCCTTGGTAGAGTTTTATATGACTACTACGGAAGAGGTGAGAGCTATAGCGTCGGGCATAATGAGGAGCTATTTCACGGCGATGGTGCTGCTGGTGTTCAACGTTTTTTCTACGTATTATTTTCAGGCTGTGGGCAGACCGTTGACAGCTATGATAGTGTCCTTGATGAGAGGCGTAGTCGTCAGCGGTATATTACTGATTTTGCTTCCTGCCATATTCGGCGGGAATGCTATTTGGTTTGCAGTGCCTATAGCAGAGGCGTCGGTCTTTATATATGTAGCGTTTAAAATGAAAAGCTCTTTAAAATTAATGCCTGAAAACGGAACTGCCTAAAATAAAGGAGAATAGGAGCGGGCTGTTCATATTTATTTATCTGACACTCGAGAAAAACTGATGCTTTTTCGCGTTGCTTGGGAATTGTAAAGGTCAGTCTGTATTGGTATAATTTATAAATAAAGAGAGGGAAGGAGCTGAGATTATGAAGAAGAGAAACATCGGAAACCTTGAAGTTACACGAATAGGAATGGGGACGATGGCTCTGTCTCACGGATACGGGAAAATTCCAGAGCATGACTACAGTGTGTGCGCCATAAGAACGGCTATTGATTACGGCTGCACTTTTTTTGATACTGCGGAGGCGTACGGTCCGAATCTAAATGAACCGGGACATAATGAAAAAATTGTCGGCGAAGCTGTCCAAGGGGTTAGAAATAACCTTGTGATTGCGACTAAATTTAATTTTGCGCCGGAAGATTATGCGGAAGGAGCGGATCTTTATAAATCCGTAAGAAAGCATTTGGAAGCGTCTATGCGAAGGCTCGGGACAGATTATGTAGATCTTTATTATCTGCATCGCGTGGACGAGCATGTGCCCGTTGAGGCAACGGCAGAGGTTATGAGCAGGCTTATCAAAGACGGGCTTATAAGAGGCTGGGGGTTGTCTCAGGTTTCGGCAGATACGCTGAGAAAAGCGCATGAGGTTACGCCTGTGACGGCCGTGCAGAACTTGTACAACATACTGGAACGCGACTGCGAGCAGGATATTTTACCGTACTGTATGGATAACAGTATAGGCGTAGTTCCGTTTTCGCCTATTGCCAGCGGTTTTTTGTCCGGGAAAATAACGGTGGATACTGAGTTTGAAAAAGAGGACGATGTGAGAAACTGGGTGCCTCAGCTTACGAGAGAAAATATATCAGGCAATCAGCCTATATTAGATATTATAAAAGAGTATGCCGCTGAAAAGAACGCTGCGCCCGCGCAGATCTCTCTGGCGTGGATGCTTAGCAAATATCCAAATGTGGTGCCCATACCCGGGTCGAAAAACCGTGAACGTATATTGGAGAATTTGGCGGCCGACGAGGTAGAGCTGAGTGATGAAGAGTTTGCAAATCTGGACAGTGCGCTTAGCAAATGCAAGATATATGGGCACAGGGGACATGTGGAAGAGGCAACGGCAAAAAGATTTCTTAAATCTAAGCCTGTTCGCTGAGTAGAAGAAAATAATACAGAAAAGCGCCGAAAAGAATTCGGCGTTTTTGCATAAAAGAAGCCTATGCGGTCAAAGAAAAGCCGCATTATGTAAATGTAAATTGAGGAAACAGGTGGAATATGGAGTCGGCAGTAAAGACGTTTAATGAACTTACCTTGGAAGAATTGTATGAGATATTAAAAGTTAGGGCGGAAGTATTTGTCGTGGAGCAAAACTGCGCGTATCAAGATTTGGACGAGCTGGACAAATTTGTGCTTCATGTATATATACGGGACGAAAGCGGTATACAGGCGTATTTGCGAGTGATAGAAGCGGGGAGAGCGTATGACGAGACCGCGATAGGGAGAGTGCTGTCCAAAAAGAGGCGCTGCGGACTGGGAACTGAGATAGTGCGGCTCGGAATATCGGCGGCGAAGGAGCGCATGGGAGCGGAGAAGATAAGAATAGCAGCTCAGGTATATGCCCGAGGGCTTTATGAAAAGCTCGGCTTCAGACAGTGCGGAGGAGAATTTTTGGAAGATGGCATTCCGCATATAGAAATGCTGCTGGAGCCGGTCTAACATAAGAGAAATGGATTGTCAAAAACAGGCGGACATGCTTTTAGATTGGAGAGCAATATAGTCTATTCGTGAAACGCCGTTTCGAGTCTCTCTGCCAGTTCGCCCAGGCGCGATGTGTCCAGACCGGAGTAGTTAATTACAAGCGTATGGCGATTCTGGTCGTTCTCATGAGCAAAATCGCTCAGACACCGTATGAGCACGCCCTGATCCGCAGCTCGTTTTTTTAGCTCTGCATCTGTCATGTTTGTGTCGATATGAAGAAGAAAATGCAGACCGGAGTTGTGCTCCAGAATGGAGCTGCGCGGAGCGAAGCTGCACTCGGACAGTGCGGATATGACGGCGTCGCGCTGGACTTTATAACGGGTTTTGAGTCTGGCGAGATGCTTTTCGAAATGTCCTTCGCTCAGAAATTTGGCGAGAGTATACTGCTCGAAGCTGGGGACTGCGCAGGAATAAAAGCCGAGCTTTTCGTTGAATTTGGACGCCAGAAGAGCGGGGAGCACCATGTAGCTTATTCGCAGAGAGGGTGCGATAGTTTTTGAGAACGTGTTGAGATATACTGTACGACCGCTGTTGTCTATGCTGAAAAGCGTGCTTATCGGTCTGCCTGTGAAGCGCAGCTCGCTGTCGTAGTCATCTTCAATTATGAAGCCGTCCGATTCCCGCGCCCAGCGCAAAAGCTCCTGCCTGCGTGATATGGGCATTACGATGCCTGTAGGATAGTGATGCGAGGGAGATATATGAACGGCGGTTGCGTCTGATTTGCGCAGTTCGCTGACGCTCAGTCCTTTTTCGTCCAAAGGGATGTAAACGTGACGAATGCCTCGCAGGCGGAATATGTTCGCGGGCTTTTGATAACCGGGGTCTTCCGAGGCGTATGTTCTGTCCGAGCCGAAAAGCTCCGTGAGCATTCCGAGCAGATACTCTGAGCCGGCTCCGATTATAATTTGGTTTGGGCTGGCGTATATCCCGCGAAATCGGTAAAGATGCTCCGCGACGGCTTTTCTCAGAGCGAGCGCGCCGTTGTGCGGCAAGGGGCGGAGGAGCTTCTCTCCGCGTTCGCTCAATACGCTGCGCATAAGCCTGCTCCATGTAGCAAAGGGGAAAAATTCTTCTCGGGTGCTGTTTGTCGCGAGATCAAATTCGTAGTGAGGCTCATGCTCAGGCGGCATGGGAAGGGGAGATGGTCTGCGTGCGGTATCGACGCTGCAGACGTAGTAGCCCCTGCGCTCGCGGCTTTCTATATAACCCTCGAGAGACAATTGGGAATACGCATTTTGGACTGTCGTCACGCTGATTTTCAAGTGTTCGGCAAGGGTACGCTTTGAAGGCAGGTTTGAGCCCGACGGTATGCGCCCTTCGGTTATATCCTGCTTAATACAGCGGTAAAGCTGTTCATAGAGAGGGATATTACTTTTTCGCAGCGAGTATGTAAGCATTGCAGAGCCTCCGGGCTGGTATTGTTAAAAATGCAAAAACTGAGTATTTCAAAAAAACCAAATACATTGTATTATATGCAGAAGAAATTTGCAACTTTTTTGAATTGGAGAGGTGAGCATTTTGAACAGCAAGTTGAAAAAAATGATATTGGCGGCTCTGTTCGCCGCGCTGTGCTGCGTGGCGACGATAGTGGTGCAGATTCCGTCCCCGACGAACGGCTATCTGCATTTGGGCGACTGTGTAGTTCTGCTGAGCGGCGTTTTGCTCGGGCCGGCATACGGAGCGGCCGCGGCGGCGATAGGTTCTACTATGGCAGATGTGATAACGGGATACGCTCACTATGCTGTCGCTACATTTATAATAAAAGCTATAATGGCAGCGGCGGCGTGGGCTGTATATTCGGCGCTCGGAAAGGGGAGATTAAGCTCCGCCTTGCGCCTGGGGATAGCCGGCGTCGTTTCCGAGCTTATAATGACGGTAGGGTATTTTGCGTATGACTGCCTGCTGCGCGGTCAAGGTCTGGCGGCCGCAGCGAGCATACCTAACTATGTAATACAGGGGGGTATAGGCATTGTTGCAGCGGTAATTATAATAAAAGCTCTGGAGCGAACGCCCATACTCTCCGCGGGCAAGGCGGGCGTATGAGTGCGCTTTTCTGCTGTTTAAGAGATTCTTTAAATTTGAACTGAAGAGGCGCGGGAGATTTTTAATTGACTAAAAGATTAAGCTGTTAATGAAGTAATGCTGCGATGAAAAGCGGATACTTTTTATGTTTAAACAGTGAATTCCTCGGCAAAACTATTGACAAATCAGGTATCTTCTCTTAAAATATACTATTAGAGCGTACTGTGTTCGTGCTTGCGGGTGTAGCTCAATGGCAGAGCCCTAGCTTCCCAAGCTAGTTACGTGGGTTCGATTCCCATCACCCGCTCCAATCACGGCGCAGGCGTGGAGGCCAAGGAAAGGGCCAATATTCAAATAAGTGTTAAACGCATAGGAGGAATTTTTTACCAATGGCAAAACAAGTCTACAACAGAACTAAGCCTCATGTAAACATCGGCACTATTGGTCACGTTGACCACGGCAAGACCACGCTGACAGCGGCTATCACATCCGTACTGTCCA